>JAPUJS010000580.1 GCA_027296045.1 bacterium
TTCAAACCAGCCCCGAGCATTGTCAAAATCTGGCTCCCGTCGGTGCATCACCCCGTGCCAGTAGTTCGCGGCCTTGCTGTCCGATCCCACCGCCTGACAAATGGTGTGGGAGGTTTCCAGATCATCGTTTCTGTGATGCAACCCAGCAAGCACCAGATGCCCGTCGGGTTCTGAAACCAGAGTCAGATCTGAAAATAGGATTTCCAGGCCGCACCGATCCAGATAGGACTTCAAAAACCGATGCCGAACCCCTTCGGGCACCAGGACTCTTCGCCCTTCCACCTTTCCAAGTCGAGTTGCCACATCGGTATGCCAAATGGCCAGATCATCGTCGATCATCCCCAGTCGCAACCCGCGGTGGATTAACCGGATGGCATATTCCCATAAAACCTCATCCACGCTTCGATACGCACCGGCCTGGGTCGTCGCTTCTTTTGAAACCATTAGCGCCCCGGGGCCCCAGGGTGCGTGTAACAGGCAGCCGATTTGAAACCCGTAGGTCTTCAGGGGAACAAATCCCACCGACACCGACCTCCCATTTTCCGATCGCCGGGTCATTTGATGGATACACCCGTCCAGAGAAGGGTCAGCTTGCACCTGCCGAATTTGCCGTTCAAGTTTGTTGCTGTCCCAAACCACACCGGGTTCGACATGGACAATCCACTCGCCGGTTGCCTCCTCACGCGCCGCATTCAAGGCCACCGCATGGGCCCCCAGGGCCTGCGACACATACTCAATACGAACCACCTCGATCAAAGCCTGTGGATAGCTCTGGGCATCCATCGCGCGTTGGGTTTCTTCAACAGCAGCGTCATCCACCCCCCTGACGGGAATGACAAACAAGACCGAAACTTTCTCCGACATAAATCCATTTATCCTTTATTGTACACCGGGTTCCGAAAGCATTCCCCGAACCAATCCCCCTACTTCCGACGGGCCCATCTGGATCAATCGATCAATCCCCAGATTCTCGGCCACCGCCAGAGGGACGCACTCGTGAGCGGCAAGCCGATAGGCCTCTTCCACATTGTAATTGACACCCTGATACCGATAGAGATGGCCAAAACTTTCCAAAAGCCCCGAACGCCTCAGCGAATGCGTCACTCCCATTTTGAAATAATAGGATCGACGAATGCGTCCATCGCCCCACATCAGTGTTTCGGAATCTGGAACGTTGGCCATCGATTGTGCCAATTTTTCCTGTAAACGGTCCAATTTTTTATCGAAAACCCGAAGCAATTGCACCAACACAGATCGGTGCGCCTCATCCCGACTTTCCTGCAACATATCCTGAAGCACCAGGGCAGCTTTGCCATACAGCCGGTGTCGTTCTCGCCATTTTTCACCAAAGAGCGCCACCTCGGCTTCGTCGGCCTGCCTCGCAACGGTTTCCGGATCGAATAATTCGTCTCCAACACAGGCATAATCGTCGTCCACACGGGCGATCTGAATGCCCACCAGCAGGGCCCGTTCGACGGCTTCTTGAAGGAGTTCCGAATCTCGCCGAACCACCGAGAGTCGGGGGTCTGGCTCGGGCTTGGCCACACGGCGCAACTCCTCGATCGGAAACCCCATTTGCCCCAATTCCTCCAGAGCAATTTCCCGATCCACGCCCAGCCGGTCCATCATCTCGACCAGCACATCCCGTTGCACCGTCGTTCTCCCACCCTCCTGCTGGGTCAGTTTCAACACTTCCTGGGCGGTTTGCACGCTGTCAAACCGCTCTTTGTCAACCGACGATTTTGGACCGCCAGTCAACTTCCAGATCATTGCTGCAATCAACACAAATCCCAGAATAACCAGGTACATATGCTTCCTTATTCCAAAAAACACAAAGACCAAAATGCACTGCCTGTGCCACAGGGAGGCCATTATACGCGAAACAACTCACCCATTCGTTGCCCCAGAAAACGCCCGGTCAAAAAGAGACTTGCCATGAGAAGCACCATCGCAAAAACGCCCATGGCGCTGGCCAGATAAGGCCCATCGGCAATACGACCGGACAATACATAAATCGCCTTGGTGATGGGATAATACTCGCTTTTGAGCGCCAACACCAGACTGTCACTGACTTCCAGCATCGCAAACGAAAAACACAGAATGCCGCCCGCTACCAGGTTGGCCAGAATCAACGGGAATGTGATCTGAATCATGGTTTGCAAACGCGACGCCCCCAGATTCTGGGCCGCCTCTTCCAGAGTCACACTGGTCTGTTGAAACCCCGCATAGGCCGCACGAACCATATAGGGCAAGCGCCGCACCGCATAGGCAATGACCAGGAGTGGCACGGGGTAGTGGCGGGCATCCAAGAACGTGCCCGAATAGCCCGCCAGATATCCAAAAGCCAACACAAGCCCCGGCAAAGCCAGGGGCAACATCGCAGCTCCGTCCAACACCCCTTTAAAAGGCACCCGGGTCCGGGTTAAAATATAGGCAATCGCAATCCCCAGAACAATATCGAGACCCGTGCTCAACACACTCAAAAACAGGCTCATCCGAATACTGGACGCCGACATCGGATGGTCGAATACCATGCTATAAAATTCGCCCGTCACCGCCTGGGGCAAAACCGACATAAACCAGCGGTCGGTAACCGAGGTCAAAACCACACTCAGGTGGGGTATAACAGCCACGCCGGTGATCGACAGCATCGACACGTAAATCAAGGCCGTCACGCCCGAAGAGGCCTGCCGGGTGCCGGAGGACACGGGCCCCCGGGCAATCATCTCATATCGCCGGTTGCCCAGAAGGGCTTTGGACAAATAAAAGAAAGACACCGTCACAACCAGCAAAAATACCACCAGCGCATAGGCCATAGGGTTTTCGTTAATATCGGAAATGGAATTGAAAATCTGCACAGCCACCACTTCCCGATAGTTGAAAATGAGCGGCGTGCCCAAATCCGTAAAGGCCCAGATAAACACAATAATCGCCCCGGCAAAATATCCGGGCATCATCAATGGAAACGTCACCGTCCGAAAAAGCCGAAACCCTTTGCTGCCCATATTCCGAGCCGCTTCTTCCAGACTGGGATCGATGTTGCTCAGAGCAGCAGCCACGTTTAGGTACATAATCGGATAGAGGTGTAAAACCTCCAGGATCACCACCCCCACAAACCCCCCGCCTCCAAACCAATCGATGGGCTGGTCAATCACCCCCAACTTGAGCAAAAGCAAATTGATGGATCCAAACCGGGCAAACATCTGCTTCATCCCGATGGCACCCACAAAAGGTGGCAGCACCATTGGAACCAGAATCAACCCGTTCATCATCCCTTTGCCTGGGAATTCGTGGCGCACCAGCAAAAAAGCAAGCGGCAAACTCAGTAGCGTGGTGGCCAGCGTGGTTACCATTCCCAGCCGAAAACTATTCAAAATGGCTTCCTGATAAACCGGACTGGTCAACATCAGTTCATAAAACGTCAGACGAAACGACCCGTCCACATAAACCGACCGGACAATCGCATACCACAGCGGATAGACCAGGAATAAAATAAAAAAGACTCCCAGACCCAGCAAAAAAATCACCATAGTAGGCGTCAGGTCAAATCGCCTCAGCACGGGCCCTCCCCTCGTCCGGCAATATCACAACCCGCCGGGGACGAAACCGCAGTCGAACTTCATCCCCAACCTTGGCCTGCTGTTCCATAGGGTCGTATTCTACCATCTTGACCTGTGTACCGTCTACCAGTTCGACAATATACTGCTCCACTTCCCCTAAATAGATCACCTGACGCACCTGCCCCGAGACCACGTTTTCACCTTCTGAAGGCTCGCCCCTCAAAAAATCCAGCGCCTCGGGACGCATCGAGCAAAGCACCCGGTCTCCTTTTTGAAGCCCATCTTCCGATGCCTGCCCCCTGATTTCGCCCACAGACGTCGAAACACTCAAAATTTCGCCATCTGCAACCGTCACTTCACCGCCGATCAAATTGATCTCCCCAATAAAATCGGCCACAAAGCGGTTATTTGGCCTTGCATAAAGCGCTCTCGGATGGTCTACCTGGGCAACCCGTCCCATCTGCATCACCGCAATACGGTCTCCCATAGCCAGGGCTTCTCTCTGATCGTGGGTCACATAAATCATCGTCACACCCAGCTTCTGATGCAACTCCTGGAGCTGCTGTCGCATCTCCAGGCGCAACCGGGCATCCAAATTGGAAAGCGGCTCGTCCATCAACACCACATCCGGCTCAATCACCAGGGCCCGGGCCAGGGCCACGCGCTGTTGCTGCCCGCCCGACAGTTGATTGGGCGAGCGCTCCACATAGCCCTCCATTTTTACCATCTCCAGGGCCTGTGTGACGCGATGCCGACGTTCCTCTGGGGCCACATTGCGCATCGACAGCCCGTATTCCACGTTCTTCCACACCGTCATGTGGGGCCACAACGCATAGTTCTGAAACACCATCCCTGTATTGCGCTTGTGGGGAGGCACATCGGTCACATCCCGCCCATCAAACAGGATGCGCCCCCCTTCGGGCTGATAAAATCCCGCCAAAATACGCAACAAGGTGGTCTTTCCACAGCCCGACGGACCCAACAAAAAGAAAAACTCCCCCTTCCGGACCTCCAGGCTCACCCGCTCGAGGGCAACCACATTGTCAAATCGTTTGGTAATATTGTCGATGGTAACGCTAACCATGAGCCCTCCCCCACCATCAGTATAGAAACACGCATCCGAAACAGATGGGCAGGGTGGATTAAAACCACCCCTTCTTCTTGAAAATACCAAGCGTCAAGCCCCCTGCAACCACCATTGCGCCCAGCACACTGTAAAAAATCCGGGGGTCGTTGAACCAGAGAAGGGTGCCAAAATGGATCCCCGCCAACCATAAAAGAGGCATCAAGGTCACCCCACACACGGCCAAAACCCGAACCGCTCGGTCTGTCCGGTTGGCCGCCAGGGCCTGATAGACGGACAAGGCACCAGATACGCGATCTTTCAAGCGTTCTCCCGACTGGGTCACGCGAACCAGGTGATCGTAAATATCCCGGAAATACACGCGATTTTCTTCCGAAAACCAGGGCAACTTGCCTGTACTCATTTGCCGGAGAATCTCCTGCTGCAAACGTCCCACCCGTTCCAGGTGAAAGGCTTCCTGATGCAGGTGCAATGCCTTTTGAATATCTCCTTGGCCAGGCGTGTTCAAAAGCACGATTTCCAGGTCTTCCATCCGCCCTTCCAGGTCTTCCACGGCAGGCATATAGTTGTCTACCATACTATCCAAGATACTGTGCAACAACCAATCGGGCGATCGGAGCAAAGAACCGGGGGTTTTGGCCACCTGTCCCCGGGAGTCAAAAATTCCCTTCACATGTTTCTTGTGATGGGTAACCAGATAATGATCGCCGATAAAGATGCCCACTTCCACCGTCTCAAATCTCTCTTGCAAAATCTCAGTATCGACGGCGTGGAGCATCAAAAACAGGGTCTCGTCGTACACATCCACCTTGGGCAAATGATTGCCGTGAATACAGTCTTCGGCCGCCAGTATATGAAACCCGAAAATCCCGCCCAGGACGCCCACCTCTTCGTCGGTCGGATCCTCCAAATCCACCCAGATCATGCGCCCCCGATCGTCCAGGTGTCGGGGCAGCTCGACAATGCCGGGCGTCTCCATTCGATTTGATTCTCGCGAGTAAGAAAAAATTCGGATCATAATCCCTACACCCTGCGCATATACCAAAGATAAACCACCATCGCCCCGGCAATGCCCACCGGAAAAAATAACGTGAAGAAATTCATGGCCTGGATCAAAAAAGGCTCCTGGGGCTCTCCATATTTTTTTCGTGCAAAAGCCGTCCAGGCAGCTATGGTCCGGCTGCGAAATTCTGGATTGCGCCATTTTTTGCCCAGGTCCAAGGCCTCTGCTTCGGACACAGGAGGTTTGGAAAGAGATTGGATCTCTTCTTTTGTCACCCCGTCTTCCATCGCCTGTGTCCAGGCCGATCGAAGCACACGGTGGGAATCGATAATCAAAACGCCGATCAAATCATTTAAGACACCCCACCGCCCCCCTCCCCGAGCAGAATCGTATTGAAGGTCCGATTTCCACTCAAAAGGA
>JAPUJS010000581.1 GCA_027296045.1 bacterium
TCCCACGTTCCCCTCTCCCGCTTGCGGGAGAGGAATGTCTTCGGGTTGCCGTTCAGACGCCCGAAGACGGGGAGAGGGCGGCCTCCCCCATTCACGGATTGGTGATGTCCTCGTATCCAGTCAAAGGATAGTCATAACCCAGATAATCCAGCAAATTGCAAAGCGCTCGAAATGCCACCCCAAATCCATCCACCCCGCTCACGCCCCCAAATTGCCCCCCGCCTTTCACATGGGGCTCCAGATCCACAAACACCCCCGGAACGCCCATCTTCTTAAATCGGCGCTGAAGCTTAGGTACAATCGTCTTGAAATCTCGCAACACCATCTCGTGCCCCGCATCGCCCTGATCCACCGGGATAAACCGTGTCAACCCGCGTTTCCCCGCCCGATTCAACATCGGCCGGTTGGCAGGGGCATTAAACCCTTTGATATGGATCCAGCCCATCCCCGGCTTCGTCTTCACATATTCTGCGTAGACGCTATCGGGGCTATGTCCCGCACTTTCCATATTTCCCACATCCATAATAATATAGGTGTATGGGCTATTGATTTTTTCCCACAAAGCCCGGAGCGTTGCGCCGTCTCCGCCAATCAGATGCGACTCTACTTCCAGTCCATAAATGACCCCTGCTGTCGCACACCGTTCCACAATTTCGCTCAACTGATCGGCCGCCTGATCCAGATAGGGCCAGGGATCTTCACCGTGCGGATGGTAATAACTGAAACCCCGGATCAACTTGGTATCAAACACATGGGCAAGCTCAATGGCTCGATTCACGTCCTTGTCCAAATATTGCTTGAACGGTACATACCGGTTCTGTGTCCCATCCTCCTGATCCAGCAGCTTCACCTTGCCAAGCGGAGATCCAATGCTGGATACGTTGATGCCAAACTCTTTATGGAGCTTTTGGAGCCGTTTGATCTCCCGCTTATTCAGGTCCATCGCATTCTTTACCCCGTTGCCCACATCAATAAACCGGATGGTATAATAAGACATCCCCAGAGCCCGTATCATCGTAAACTGCTCTTCCGCCCGCTTGCTCACAGGCCCCTCATCGGCAAATCCTGAAAGAATTACTTCAGCCACAAATAAACCTCCTGTTTGGATAAACCACAAAAGCACAGCATCATACGGATCTTATTTTTTTTGTTCAATCTCCAAAAAAAACGGTTCCCCCTTTGCCCGTCGTTCAACCTCGGGCAACCACTTTTGTACGCCCGCGTGGGTCGAATCAATCTCCCGGGCTTTCAACAGGGCCTCAAGGGACTCCTGCCAGAGCCCCATCCGGCCATACAGAATGCCCAGATTATAATGGTGCCGGACATTTTTCGGATCCATCTTTAAAACCATCTGATACGTCTTCACCGCTTCTTGGCTTTGAAACTCGGGACCATATCGAATGCCCTGCGCGTTGTGCTCGAGCAAAAAGGCCAGCAAAGCATAACTTTTCGAATCTTTGGGCACCGCTTTCAAGATTCGATTGGTCTCCTGAAGCGCCCCTGCCATATCCCCATTTTTGATCATCGCCGCCACAAGTCCCCGCCGGACGTCTGCCCGTGTTTCTTCCACTGCCAGAACCTTTTGATAGACCTCAATGGCCCGGCTCGAACTGTCTTGGAGCACATAGGTTCTGGCCAAAGCGGTCAAGGCCGCCAGATCGTCGGGGCGCGATGCCACCACTTCCTGATGGGCAAGCACCGCTTTATCAAATTTTCCCTGCTCTCGATAAATCAGAGCCAGATTCTGATACGCATCGGCATAATCCGGACGGATTTGAATGGTCTTTTCATACGCCTCAATTGCCTTGTCCAAACGTCCTGCCTGCTGGTGTACCAGACCCAGATTATAATATACCAGTGGAAGATCCCGTTGCATTTTCAACGTCTCCGGATGGTCCGGATGGTTCGTAATCAGATCTTCCCAGTGCACAGCCACCTGTGCCCAGTTTTGCTGTCTTAAAAACGCCAGTCCCAACCGATAACGCAGATTGGGCGAATCAGGCATAAAAGGCAAAGCCATCAAATAAACCTTTGTGGCAGCTTCCATCCGTCCATCTGCTTGCAGTGCAACCCCAAGCTGATACCAGGCAGCCCCATAATCCGGCCGGATTTGAACGGCAGCCCCAAAAGCCGCCGCCGCGCTCGAATAATCCTCCAACCGGCCGTGCGCCAGCCCCAAATTGTAATAGGCCACCTCATAATCCAGGGACAGTACAATCGCCTGACTAAAGGCCCGAACCGCCTCTCGATACCGACGCTCACCGGCCAACTTCACCCCTTCGGCATTGTGCGCTTCGGCTTTCTCCTGCGTTTCCAAATCCACATCGGCTGCCCCCAAAGGACACGTCCAAAAAAATCCGGCAACAAAAAGCAAAAACCAGGAGGAGGGTACCATTAGCTTATCCGTTCGGGTGGCAGGTGTTCCACGCGATTCAAATAACGCACCCGCAACAATCCGTTATCCAAAAAGTCCAACCGGTTGATCGCCGTATTGTGGTTGCTAAAATAGACCTGTCCCAGGGCATCTCCGTGCAAAAGAACCTGTACAAGCCCATTGATAAATGCCCCATGGCTCACAATAGCCACCCGTTCTCCTTTTTCCCACCCCACAATCGCCTCGGCCACACACTTGGCCCGCTCGATCATTTCCTCATAGGTTTCCTTCGGTCGATTCCACCACCCATTTTCGCCCATCCCGTCGGGCATGATAAATCCTGGAAACTGCGCCTCGATTTCGGATCTCATCAATCCCGAATGCCCCGCTGGTCCCCGACCATCCCCTTTGTCTAACCAGATACCACCTTCTTCGTGCACATCCAGCCAAATTTCGGGCCTCAGTCCCATTGCCCGGGCAATCGGCTGTGTCGTTTGCAGCGTCCGAAGCATCGCACTGCAAAAAAGCCGCTGAATACCATATCCCGCCCGGCGCGTATCCTCGTCGGTCTTGTCGGCAATCGCCTTCAAATATTCCCCGATCCGTTCTGCTTGCTCCTGCCCCAATTCCGTAAGCGGCGGATCGGCCACCCGGTCCCCGGTCCCTTCCAGCGAATTGTTCAAAGACTGCCCATGTCGGATTAGATAAAGCTCCACATCATCCCCCTGGTTGCCACGTAAGAGGGATGGACCGGGGCGTGCCCGGACCCTGATCGCACAGCGGCTGAATCTCAATCCGTCGGCTGAGGGAATACGTCGTATCCGTCGCCGTCTGAATCCCAAAGGTACACGAAGCCTCTGGACCAATGGTTGTCGGCGAACAGGCTTCCTCTCTCGATCCCATCAGCGCATTGCTCTCATTAAAAATCTGAATCGACACCCGCAATCCGGTTAAGGAGATTCTGGACGTACTGTTTAAGTCCCCGCCAACAAAAATAAATCCGCCCGTGGCATTGATATTGGCAGGGGGCTCTCCGCTGATCACCGGATTCCCTATCAAAGTAAGTTGATTGGGCGAAAACGTACCCGACCCTGTCCCACTGTCTCCCGAACAGGCACACAGACAAACCAGGGTCCACACAAATCGTTTCATAACCAATCCTTATCCCGACAAGAGTGATAAAAATTCGCGCCCCCAACATATTATATTCCGCTTTTTCAATCAAGCGAAATATGCCTTTCAGGAAAGGAATTGACAACCCTTCCCATCGAACCTACCTTCCCGACCGATTGCAGGCCAAAACCGGAGGAAAATATGCACCATCTGCAACCGAAGAAGACGGATTCCTACGACATCAAAAACACCCCGGCAGCCGCAATGGTGGCGGGGTTGTGTGTGCGAGAAATTGCACCCGATGGATAGCCTATTGATCTACGGCATCTTGAACGGCATCAAAGGTAACTTCATCTCGAATGCCGCTTAAATCCGGGCGGGCCTCAAATGGAATTATAACCACAACCCGCTCTCGCCCTCGTGCTGCCAAACCGGCCAATTGTTGAGAAACCTGCCCCAACACCGACCCGTCACTATCCCGCAACGTCCAGGTAATCGTAAATGGAACCTGAATGGGCACATC
>JAPUJS010000582.1 GCA_027296045.1 bacterium
TCAAAATATTTGTTAAAATAGGCCAATCTTCCCTGCGAAGGGAAAATTGGCCTATCACGACACTTTGATCTGAAGTGGGTATTACAGCCCAATCAAATACGACAACTTCACCAGCAATGCCCGGTTGGTCTGATCTAGTCCATCTGCCGAGTTAAACCCGTGGTCGTATACCAGAAACAAATCGCTCCCGGGCCGGAATCGATAGTTCAACAGCAAGTTTGCGCCCACCAGTTCTGCATCGTTATTCACCTGAGCAAACACCTTCACAAAAAAGTCCGTGGAAAAGGAATACAACAACCGATTGCTCAGCGTCTGAATATTCGCCTCCCCTCCCTGGGGCAGCCAGATCCAGTTGGCATCCAGAGTCGTCTCAATCGAAAACCGCCCACTGGGGCGATACACATATTCAAAAGCAAACTGATACCGCTCGCCGTTATAATAGGTGCCTCCGGCAAACGAAAATTCAACCTGCAGAGGCCGCGACTGATTCGTGTTTGAAGCGAATCGAAACGAAGTAAAGGTGTATTCACCCACCGGTACAAATACGTCTCTCCGACGCCTGGAAGGCCGAAACGTTCGCGTGATCACATCGTGGGTACGCTCAAAACGCACCTGCATTCGATCCTGCGTGAAAAATGCCATCACCCCGTCAAACCGGGCCCGCCAGAACTGAAGATCGTTGTGCTCATCCGTAATCACCTGTAAGGCTGGCGTGAGCCGGAAATTGCGAACGTCTGAATTCTTCGGCCTTGGAATCAGAGAAGAAGTGGCATCATAGCGTCGAAAGGCCCGCAACCCCCTCCGGCGATTCACAAAACCGACTGCAGGCTCAAAATTATCCTGTGCCTCCAAATAGCTCACTCGACCGCTAAAAAAACTGCCCGAATAATCCGCAAGAAAAAACCGGGCATCGTCGTCGTCCGGATTGTTCTCATTCCACGTTCTGGCATAAAACCCCTTAAAATTTAACCTTCGAGTCGGCGAAAAACTAAAATCCACGCCCCCGGCCCGATCGTGCTGGGACTGTCCCCGATTCCACGTCAGCTTATTCACCGCAATAAACCCAACATTGGATCGGGTCCCCAGATCTTGCTTCATGCGCAACACCGAAAAATTGCCTTTCGAAAGCGTCTGGTTCCCCACCGTTGCACCGTCGGTCAGCACATTGAGCGCCCCAATTGTGGTTCGACCTGTCTTGCCCGCCAGCTTACTGCCCAGAATAATCGGAATCTGCTGCCCCCCATCCAAACCAATTCGGCGGCTGTAAAACAGGAGCGTCGGAGGCCTGGAATCCCCGCCCCGATTGGCAGCAGCCTCCCCAAAATCGAATAACTGAGCCCCCTCCAGAAAGAATTCTCGCTTTTCGGGAAAGAAAAGGGGAAACTGCGTCAGATTCACCTGCTCCTGATCGGCCTCCACCTGCGCAAAATCGGTATTGTAGGATAAATCCAGCGCCAGGTTGGGCGTAATCCCATACCGCACATCCCCCCCGGCTTCAAAGGTACTCTTCTCTTTCGGATTCGCCGTCGTAAAATCTTTCGAAGTGCCGGGCAACACATAGGGCTTCACCTGAAACAGGGCCTTGCGCTTCACAGCCCGCAGCCCTCGAAGCGAACCCAGATCCGACATCTGATATTTTCGCCTCGGAGACGCCGTATAGCGCCCTACCAGCAAGGCCGTCTCTTCTTTCTTAGACGCAATAAATCGCCCTAAATTAATTCCCCATTCCATCTCGTCTGACTCATTAAATCGAAGCTGGTCAAATGGGATCGCGATTTCTGCCGTCCATCCTTTCTCGTCTCGATTTGTCCGCGCTTCCCAGATACAATTCCAATCGTCATTGGTCGTTCGCCCTTCGTTTGACAAGAGGGCATCGTATCGCGCACCCAGAGCGTTCACAATCATGAACACCCCATTTTGCTTATCGTTAAACGGGTCCAGCAAAATCTGAACATGGTCATCGCCCGTCAGTTGGCCATCCCGCCGCATATTTTTGGCAAACAGCCGATCGGGATCGGCCATCCCACACTCAAATCCGAAATAGATCTTTTCATTGTCATACACAATCCTCACCACCGTCCGCTCGCTGGAGGGCATCCAGTAAACCGGATCCCGCTGCATAAATCCTTCCACAGGAGGTGCCTGTTGCCAGACTGCATCGTCCAGCTTCCCGTCCAGCTTTGGACCCTGCTCAACCCGAATCCCATAGGCAAGTCGCCTGGGTTGCCGTCTGCCATTTCCCTCAATAGCCACCACCTCATTGTTTCGCTCCACCGACACGCCATTCGCCTCGATGATCCGGGCCACCACCATCCGGGCCATAACCTTAATCACCTGTAACTTGGCACCTTGTTGCCCCCCATTGATCACCTGCAACTGGCTCCCCATCTTCGCAGTCCCATCCATGCCGTTCACATACACCAGGTCACCCGACACTTGCCGAACCTTCCCCGTCCCATTTTGCCCCCACCCATTCCCTGGCAAAACGAATCCGATGATGAGCAAACATGTAAGTAAAAGGCGTTTCATAAGGCACTCCCGATTAAAGCCCAATTAAATAAGACAGCTTCAGCAACAAGGACCGACTCGTCTGATTCAATCCATCCGCCGAATCAAACCCGTGGTCATACACCAAAAAGAGATCGCTGCCCGGCCGGAATCGATAGTTCAACAGAAAATTCGCACCCACCAGTTCCGAGTCCGTATTCATCTGGGCGAACACCTTCACAAAAAAATCGGTCGTGAACGAATACAGCATCCGGGTGCTCAGCGTCTGAATATTCAAATTCCCGCCCTGGGGCAGCCAGATCCAGTTGGCGTCCACAATCGTTTCAATCGAAAACCGCCCGCTGGGTCGGTAGGCGCTCTCTATACAAGCCCGGTACCGCTCCCCATTATAATACGTCCCCCCGTCAAAAGCCACATCGAGCTCCAGGGGGCGTGAGCTATCTGTCCGCATCCCAACGGTAAGCGTGGTGAAAGTATACTCGCCCGTCGGCACAAAGACCTCCGGGTGCTGCCTGGATGGCCGGAATGTCCGGTCAATAACATCGTGCGTGCGCTCCATCCGTACCTGTATCCGATCGCCCGAAAAAAACTGGGTCCACCAGTTCCACCGAGCCCGCCAGAACTTTACCTTATTGTCCCCGTCGACAATAATACGATACTCCGGACCGATCCAGAGATTCCGAACTTCCGAGCTTCGAGGCCTCGGAATAAAAAGGATCCGGCTGTCAAAGCGCCGGAACGCCCGGATTCCTCGACGACGGTTCACAAATCCTGCCGTGGGCTCAAAATTGTCCTCCACATCCAGATAGATCGCCCGGGCGCTCACAAAAGTCCCACTATAATTCACCCGTAAAAATCGGGCATTGTCGTTATCTGGATTGTTGGAATCCCACGTTCGCGCATAAAACCCCTGAATGTTCAACTCCCGGCTGGGCGAAAAACTAAAATCCACACCCCCGGCCCGATTGGTAGCCGTTTGTCCCTGCGCCCAGGTATGCTTGTTCACCGCAATAAATCCGATATTGGACCGCCTCAACACATCCTGTTTGACCCGCAATACCGAGAAATTATTCCGCGGAATAATCCCGGTCCCAAATGTTTCGCGATCGGTCAGTGCATTGAGGACACCGATGCTGGTCCGTCCCGCTTTCCCGGTCAACTTACTGCCCAAAATAATGGGCACCTGTCGCCCCCCATCCAGGCCGATTCGGCGGCTATAAAACAGCAGGGTAGGCGGTGTTGTACCGCTGCCCCGGGTCTCAGCGGCTTCTCCAAAATCGAACAGAGAAGACCCTTCCAGGAAAAACTCCCGCTTTTCCGGAAAGAACAGAGAAAACTGTGTCAGGTTCACCTGTTCCTGATCCGCCTCCACCTGCGCAAAATCCGTATTATAAGACAAGTCTAAAGCCAGGTTGGACGTGATCCCAATCCGCATGTCGGCCCCGGCTTCAAACGTCCCAATCTCCTCCGGATTGGCCGCGTCAAAGTTTTTGGCCGTGCCGGGAAGCACATAGGGTTTGACCTGCACCAGTCGTTTGCGCTTGACCGCCTTCAACCCCCTCAACGATCCCAGGTCGGTCATCGTATACCGTGCCCTCGGCGACGCATTTCTACGACCAACCATAAAAGCCGTCTCTTCATTTCTCGAAGCAATGCTGCGCCCCAGATTGATGCCCCATTCCATCTCCTCGGACGCGTTGAACCGGAGCTGATCGAACGGGATAGCAACCTCCGCCGTCCACCCCTTCTCATGCCGGGTCGTGCGTGCTTCCCAGATACAATTCCAGTCCTCATTGTAGGTCCGTCCCTCGCTCGACAAAAGCCGGTCATTTCGGGCACCCAGGGGGTTCACCATAAAGAACACCCCATTCTGTCGGTCGTTAAACGGATCCAGCAAGATCTGAATATGGTCGTCGGAAAACACCCGGGAATCTCGCTGCATGTTGTTTGCCACAAGGGTTTCCATATCGGACGTATAACACTCAAACCCGAAATAAATCTTCTCGTTGTCATACACAATCCGCGCTACCGTGCGCTCGCTGGGCGGCATCCAATAATTCGGACTGCGCTGTACAAATCCCTCCACAGGCGGCGCTTGCTGCCAGACCGCATCGTCCATCTTGCCATCCAGTTTTGGGCCCTTCTCAACGCGCGCCGCATAGACAACTCGATCCAGTCGCACCTGCCCGTTCCCGGCTATGGGAACCACCTCATTGTTCCGCTCCACCGGTACCCCATTGGCTTCGATCACCTGGCCCACAACCAGGCGGGGCAGCACCTTGACCACCTGCAGCTTGGCCCCGTATTGGCTGCCGTTGACCACCTGTAAGTGGCTGCCCATTTTCGCAGACCCGTTGATGCCATTCACATAGACCAGATCACCTACAACGTGCTGGACTTTCCCAGTCCCGTTTTGCCCCCACCCATTGCCCGGTATACATAGTCCAGCCGCCAGGAAGAGCAGTGTCACGATCCGCTTCATCTCATCAAGCCTTTCAAAAGTCATCTCCAGCCTTACCGTACCAGGTTCGCATCACGCCCTCGGCCGGCTTATTCTGAGGCGTAAAATTTTTATCAAACACACCCCCGACATCCCGACTGTTCGGGAACCATTTCCAAAGATACATGCCCGCCAGCCAATCCTTCTCCCAAAATGTCCGAAAAAACGCTTCATAGCACCGCACCTGGGTCTCCAAATCGTCTCGATCCGTCGCCCCCGTGCTGGAACTGCGCCATTCCCAGGGCCGAATGGCCGTATTCACGGAACTGCGATATCCGATCTCCGTAAAAATCACAGGTTTCCCAAATCGTTTCTGAACCCGCTCTATTGCCTCCACATGCGGAATCCAACCGGCCATTAGATCGGTAACCGACGGATGGGACTTCTCCGTCAATGGAAAATACGCTTGAATCCCAATATAATCAAGTGCATCCCAAAAAGGTATGGATTTGAATTCTTCGCCCCAATTCGCTGCATACACCAGCTTGCCGCGATAAACCGCACGCACCGCTTCAATCAGCTCCCGCCAATCCGCTTCTCGTTCCACAGCCGTACGGTGCAATTCCATGCCCACGCACAACCCGTCCATCCCATTTTTTTCAGCCAGTCGGGCATAGTGCAAAATAAACGTCCGGTAGCTCGCAAACCACGCCTGCCAGTCCGCCTCGGTCTGCATCCGAATCTCTCCCCGCCACTTCCCCTCCCGCCTGTTTCTCAACCAGATATGGGGTTTCAACAGCGTTCGAATGCCAAATTTTCGGGCCAGACGAGCCGTTTCCGCCAACCCCTCATCGCTTTCTCCCCAGCTCCTACCCGACCGAGACGCGGTCCGCATCTCAATCTCGGTCGAATCAAAATTCCGCTGCCATCCAAACGGGATCTGTACAATCCAATTCACGTGATTTTTCACCAGCGGCAACAGATCATACTCGGTAATCTCAGGGCCGGACACCCAACTCACACCCTGTTGCAACCCCCGATTCTGGATGGGCCGATAAAATTGGGCGGGAATCTCCCTCTCAATAACCATCGGCTTGACAGACCGATCCACACCCGCCTTCACAGTCGTAAACAGCGTTTCCGAGACCGCCAACCGGAAATCCACAGGGCGAACCGCATACCTGCCTTCCGGCAGGCGAACCGCAAAAGCCCCCGATGAATCCGTTTCCACAACCAATCCAAATCCGTCCCGAGATCGAATGTCAACGCTTTGCGGTGGCGTTTCCGCCTCCTGGTCCTGCCAGGTCACCTGCCCCTGCAACCGTCCCAATTCCTGATCCACCAGCACAATATCCCCACGATTGTGTGCAAGCCCCACCTTCTGCCGCCCCGTTCCCCACGAAACCCGGGCTCTCTTTCTAGGCTCATCGACATCCCAGACCATCACATCAAATCCAACCGTCGTCGGAACTTTCACCGGTCGAGCCAGATCAAACCGCCATTCATAAATATGCACCCCATCCACCCGTCTCACCGCCACCTCGGACCGAGCCCAGTCCACCGGCTTGGACCGTGCATTCAATTGTCTCCGCTGGTTGCCCAAGGCCCCATACTGCACTGCCGGAGAATGATCTTCTCCGTGCAAGACATCCAGTACCACTTCACACCCATCCTGCGAAAATCGATTCGTCCTCCCCGTCGTATCGATCACCGTCGATTCGTCCTGCACTTCTACAACAGCATATAGTACCTGTTTCCGAGCGTCATATCCAACCCGAAACCCCGCTCGAAAGTCCGCCGCACTACCGGAAGGCCATTCCCATTCCACCTGTGCAATGGGGTAGTGTATCAAATGGTCCGGCCAATCCGATGCATCCCCATCAATCACAATCCCCTCGACCGGAAAAGCCAGGGCGACCTTACCGTTGTGGGCATTCCCCGACAAGGGTAACCACAAGAGGAAAATAAATAGAAGCTTTGGAAATAAAATTTGAAATACGCCCATCAAACAACCCCTATCGTGGGCCTTCAAAACAAACCTGTCTGTCTCGACCGTCCACTTGAACAGTAGCCGTCTGACCGTCAAACGCAAACGCGACCTCGGGTGCCTCTGTCCCCCGAA
>JAPUJS010000583.1 GCA_027296045.1 bacterium
GATTTTGTCGCTGGCCGATCTTGTGGGGATCGAGGCGCAAGCTCGGAAAGGGTTTGCGGAGGACAGTGTGAGTGTGGCGCCGTTTTTGACGGGGTTGCAGGATGAGGCGTTTGAGCCACATACGCTGGTGTTGCACGACGATTATATTATGGGGCCCATGCTGGCGATTCGGGAGGGGGATTGGAAATTGATTGTGGGGGAAGAATTGGTTTTAGAGGGGGAACTGAAGCCGATGGCGTTGTTCAATATGAAGGAGAATCCGAGGGAGGACGAGTTGCAGAATTTGGTGGAATCGGAGGACCACCAGGAGCTTGTGGCCTCGTTGTCTGCCCGGTTGATGGATATTTATCATGTTCGACATGTGTAAAATGAAGACGAAGTCCCTGATCCAGATCGCCTCAGAATCTGAACCGTGTTTGCAGCTGTGTGGTGGGGTGTGGTCTTCGTGGCCCTCTGTGCTTCTTCGTGGCCCTTCGTGATCCAGCATTTGGAGGGTTTGTGTGGTGTGGCTCTGTGCTTCTTTGCGATCCTGCCGGGATAGGACTTGGCGATGAGTTTTTATACCCAATGTGTGCGTCCGATTTTGTTTCAGTGTGATCCGGAATGGATTCACAATTTGACGCTTGCGCTGGGTGAGGGGGTGGGGTCTACGGTTTGGGGACGGTGGATCTTGGAGGCTGTGTTTTCGTATGTGGATCCGAGGCTTTCGGTGTCGGTGGGTGGGATTCGGTTTCCGAATCCGGTGGGGATGGCGGCGGGGTTTGACAAAAATGGGCGGGCGATTCAGGCGCTTTCGGCGATGGGGTTTGGGTTTGTGGAGGTGGGTTCGGTTTCGGCACACGCTTCGGAGGGAAATCCTCGGCCAAGGTTGTTTCGGTTGCCGGTGGATGAGGCGATTGTGGTGAATTATGGGGTGCCGAATGAGGGGGCTTTGGCGGTGGCGAAGCGAGTGGGAGAACGGGAGACGCCGGTGCCGCTGGGGATTAATCTGGTGGAAACCAATACGGGGAATCCGGTTGGTCCGGATGCGGTAGTGGAGGAATTTGTGGAGGCGGTCAAGCCGTTTCGGGAACGAGCGGACTATGTGGCATTGAATTTGAATTGTCCCAATACGACGGGTGGGGTGAGCACGTTTGACGAGGGGCCACATTTGCGCAATCTGATGGCGGAATATAAAAGGCTCGATGGGTTGCCTGCGATTTTCTTGAAGTTTACGGCGCATACGGAACCAAAGCGTATGGAGCATATGCTGGCGGCGGTTGAACCATTTGACTTTGTGAAGGGGTTCATTTTTAATCTACCATCCGGGAAAAATTATGCGCTTCGATCCCCGTCGAAGATTGTGGATGGGATGCCGGGGACGCTGTGTGGGCCGCCGACTCGAAAAATGATGGATGAGACAATTCGGTTCTGGTATGAACATATGGACCGGGAGCGGTATTGGATTATTGGGTCTGGAGGGATTTCGTCGGCCGAGGATGCGTATCGGAAGATCCGTCTGGGGGCTTCGCTGGTGCAGGTGTATACGGGGCTGGTTTTTCAGGGGCCGGGGTTAGTCAAGCGAATCCATGAGGGGTTGATTCGCTTGATGGAAAAGGATGGGCTGACGCATATCGGACAGGCTGTTGGGCTCGATCATTTGGGAGAACGTCCGGTGGGACGCAGTCGTTCTACAGTGGTTTGAAATGAAAGTGTGGCCGAGGTAGCCGCTATTTTGTTTTCTATAGGAGTTGTGCATGAAAAAGCGACCGGATTTATTGCCCGAGGGCGTGGACGATCTGGATGTGGTGCAATTGACGACGGAACCGGATGTGCCGAGTTCTCATGTGTATATGGAAGCACAGATTTTTGCGCCGGATTCCAGGCGGTTTGTATTACATCGTTCTGCTCATCCGCACGGCTCGGATCGAGAGGATCCGAAACATCAGTTTCTGGTTTGTGATCTGGAAAATGGGTGTGAGTTGATTCCTGTGACGGATGAAGGGGGTACGATGGGTCCTTCGGTTTCTCCGGATGGGGAATTCTTGTATTATTTTGTGGATCAAACCGAGGTGAATGGGGGGCGGCTGACTTTGAAACGGGTGCGGCTGGACGGATCGGGACGTGAGACGATTTCTGTGCTGGACGGCCCGATCCCGGGGACCCATTTTCGACCCAGTCGTCCATATCCGTTGTCGACGATTTCTTCGGATGGAGAGCGGATTTCGATTTCGGCATTTTTGGGCGATGGCGCAACAACCGGGGCACCTTTTGGGCTGCTGGTATTTGATCTTGCAGCCGATGAGGTGCGGCTGGTGATTCACGGTCCGACCTGGTGCAATTTTCATCCGCAATATAGTCGGTCGTTGGAAGCAGAAGCGTCACACGATATTTTGATTCAGGAGAACCACGGGAATGTGTGCGACGCTCAGGGTGTGATTCAGAGCTTGACCGGGGGCGATGGGGCAGATATTCATGTGATTCGAGATGATGGGACGCAGTTGCGGGATTTGCCGTGGGGACGAGACGGGAATGAGTTCTGTCAGGGGCATCAGTGCTGGAGAGGGCAGAGTGAACGGGCGATTACGAGCACGTCGACGCGAGAGCCTCAGGAATGCCAGTTGATTGAAAGTGTGGCTGTAGACCATGTGGGACACGAGGGGCTTCGGACACCGGGTGGGGTTCGGAACGATCTCTCGCGTGTGGTGGATGGTCCGGATTTTTGTCATTTTGCGACGGATATAGACGGAGTGAAGTTCATTTCGGATTCGGGACCCCGAGACAGCGGGGGGCAGCTTTATCTGGCGGATTTGCCCGAATCGGAGGATGGGGCGCTGGAGAACGGTCGGTTTTTGCTCCGTCCGGGGTCTTCGTGGCAGAAGACGACGCATATCCATCCGTTTTTATCTCCGGATGGGACCAGAGGGTTTTTCAATTCGGATGAAAGCGGTGTGTTGCAGGCCTATATGGTGATGGGGTGGTAACTTCATATGGATACGGTGACCAGGACGGATCTGCGGAAGGCGTATGACGAGAAGGGCTATGTGATCGTTCGAAGCGCGATTGATCCGGGGCTGGCGGCGGAGATGGTGGATCACATCCACTGGCTGGGGCACAAACATCCCGGGGTGCGTCCGGAGCATTTTCACCACAATTTGCTGGTGAACGAACCGTTTATCCATCATCTGGTTGGGGATGAGCGGCTTCTGGATCTTGCAGAACAGTTTATCGGTCCCGATATTGCGCTTTTTGCGGCACATTATATTGCCAAAGAGCCAACCCAAGGGCAGGCCGTGATGTGGCATCAGGATGGTTCGTATTGGCCACTGGAACCAATGGAGGTGACGACACTCTGGGTTGCAGGGACCGATTCGACGGTGGAGAATGGGTGTATGCGGGTGATTCCGGGCACGCAGAACAAACGGCTTCTAAAACGTCGGGAGCTGATGGAGCTGGACCGGGAAAAATATGTGCTCGGGGTGGGTATTCGTCCGGATCAGATGGATGATTCGGATGCAGTGGATCTGGAGTTGAAGGCGGGGGATGTGTCGGTCCACAATCCGAATATCATCCACGGCTCCAATGCAAATACGTCGGAAGCATGGCGGGTGGGTCTGACGCTGCGGTATATTCCGACCAGCACGTGGGTGAAAAAGGAAAATCACGAGAATATTCTCTTTCGAGGCACTGTTGTGCCCGGGGTGGACAATGCGTATGCGGAACGACCGCGGTTTATTTCGGGTGAACATATGCCATTTAAGGGATGCGAGACATGGAATGTTGTGTGATGCGATTGAATCGGTGGATTTTAAATAGAAGGAGGAAATATGAATGGTGAAGTTGTCGTTTCGGATTATAATCAGTTGCGTAATCAGGTTGCTCAGTTGCTTCAGGATGGCAAGGGGCGGGCGGTGCGGGCGGTGGAGCAGGAGCGGTCGGAGACGTATCAGGGGATTGGCAGATTGTTGCACGACTATCTGTTAGGGCACCGGGAGCGGGCAGAATATGGGGACCAGACGGTAGTCAAACTTGCGCAGGACGTGGGATTGAGCAAGAGTTTGTTGTATCAAATTCTGGCGTTTTATCGTTTGAGTCCGATTTTCCACACGCGTGGAAAATTGGGTTGGTCTCATTACCGGGCGTTGCTGAGCCTGCCGACGTCTGAGGAGCAGCGATTCTATGAAGAAGCGGCGTCTCAGAATGGGTGGAGTGTGCGAGAACTGGAGGCACAGGTGAAGGCGGGCGCATTTGCGCAGGCCCAATCGCAGGAGGAGGGTGAGCAGAGTCTTTCAGATGAGAAGCGGATATTGCCTGCGTTGCGAGGGCAGCTTTATACCTATCGCGTTGTTACCGGTTTGGAGGCGTCGGACTTGCGGCTGGATCTGGGATTTGGGATTCATCTATCCTGGCTGTTGACGGGGGTGGAGCAGGGTGGACTTTTGCAGGTTCAGAAAAATGAGTCAGGGGGGTTTGAGTTTTTGGCTGTCGGAGGCAGGCGGGCGGCCTATTACTCGTATACGGCCCGGGTGGTGGACGTGATGGACGGCAATACGCTGTGGCTGGATATTGATTGCGGGTTCCGGGTGTGGACCCGGCAGAAGGTGCGTTTGCGCGGGGTGGATACTCCCGAATTGGGGACAGCGGAAGGACGGCGGGCAAAGGATTTTGTGACAACAGCTCTGCGCGATGTTTCTTTTGTGGCGGTGACGACAACGAAACCCGATACGTATGACCGGTATCTGGCCGATGTGTTTTTCCTTTCGGACGCCGAAACAACGGAAGCGGTGTTTCAGGAGGGAACGTTCTTGAACCGGGCACTTCTGGAGGCGGGTTTGGCAACCCGGTTCTCAAGGTGAGCCGTTTGCCAGAATGTCCCGTCCTGTGGCCGGGGATCGTCCGATTCGAGCGATTTTTTTACTCCGGGAAATTTTGAAGGGGATTCCATTCCTGTTTGGTTGAAGGCGTCCTGCCGAAGGAGACAGTCGCGTATGGATTCATTGGCTCAAATAACACGCGCCCAGATCATTCGAGATGTGGCCAATAAAGCTTTTAATCAGGCTGTGCTTTTTTTTGAGGACGGCAGTTATTTGCAATTTGAACATACCAGCAGGCAGAACCGCTGGGCGAAGGCGTCTGCTTCTCCAAGCGAGGCGGACAAGATTTGCCAGTCGCTAAAACAGTTTCGGCTCAATGCCAAACATCTTCAGCTCTATTTTGTGGATGATAGCGATGTAGAGTTTAGCAAACCGGGATTGCTGTAAGAGAGGGTTGATTGTGAAAAGCCAGTTTGGGGATTATTTCAATCCCGATTCAGAGGCAGCGTCTTACAATTTCGGTGTACTCGACGAATCGGATCCGATTCGGGCGGGTTACGATTCCGTGTAGAAACAAAACAGTTTTCGGATCTTTCGTGGGGAATTGCTGCGACCCCCCCATTTTTTTTATTTCAAATTGTCGACCTCAAACGCTTAACCAGGAGGGAAGGATGCCCCAATCACGGCCCAATATTTTGTATATCATGTCGGATGATCATTCGACGAATGTCATTAATTGTTATGGAGGTTGGTTGAATGAGGTGGTGGACACGCCGAATCTGGACCGAATTGCGCAAGAGGGGATGCGGTTTGAGCATTGTTATTGCAACAATTCGTTGTGTTCGCCAAGTCGGGCGAGCATTATTACTGGTCAGTATAGCCACAAGAACGGGGTGACGAAGCTGAACGGTCCTCTGGCAGACGATCATCCCAGTTTTGCCCGTCAGCTTCAAGCCGATGGGTATCAGACGGCGGTGGTGGGCAAGTGGCATTTGAAGAGCGACCCGGTAGGGTTTGACCATTATGAGATTTTGCCCGGACAGGGGAATTATTTTAATCCGCATTTTGATCGAAACGGTCAAACGACACACTACCAGGGCTATGCGACGGATATTATTACGGACCTGTCGCTGGAGTGGCTGCAAAAGCGGGATCCGGATCGGCCGTTTCTGATGATGTGTCACCACAAAGCGCCGCACGGGTTGTGGGAGTTTGCGCCCCGTCATGCGGAGTTGTTTAGGGACGGGGATTTGCCGGAGCCGTCGAATTTGTATGAGACGTTTAGGGAGGTTTCAGATGCATTTCGAAATCACCAGCGGGATATTCTGGCTCAGGCCAA
>JAPUJS010000584.1 GCA_027296045.1 bacterium
CTCATACACAGCTAAGCCATTGTTAAAAAATAACCTCTACTGTTTCGCCTTTCGCATAGGCGAGGACAGTATATTGAACGTCTCGTTTTATTCGGGAGCATTTCTGGAAAAAGATCATTCAACGGATCAGAAGCTTTCCCACTTTTTGTAAAGATAGGCGATTTCCTCCGGCCACGTCAAAGGATTTGTGATTGCCCCGGAAAGGCTGTAGGGCTCAAACCAATCATCGACACGAAAGGAACCGCATAGCCTCTTGCATTTTTTCAAATATAGGCTTCGAAAATTTTCTGTCAAGCTTGTGCCGTGACTTTGTTTGGGATCGGGGCCACAACGTAATTCAGTTGTTCTACTGGATTCAGGGTTGTAATTTGATGTGTATAAAAATTTCACCAACCTCCATTGGAGTCCCGCTATGTCATCGACACTCAAACTCGCTTTTGTAGGTTGTGGGGCGATTGCCCGGTATCATCTGGATGGGATTTTGGAACACGCGCCTTCGGTTCAAGTGACGGCTGCAATTGATCTGGATCGGGAAAAGGCGGAAGCGTATGCTGCCGAGACGGGGGCGGAAGCGTTTTCGTCGCTGGAGGAGGCGCTTGAGAAGGGAGATTTTGACGCAGTTGATATTTTGCTGCCCCACGATTTGCACGAGCGCGTGGCCTGCCAGTGTTTTGAGGCCGGGAAGCACGTGCTGTTGGAAAAACCGATGGCCACGACGCTGGATGCTTGCGAGCGCATTCTGGAAGCGGCCCGGGCGGCGGGAACGGTTTTTATGGTGGCCGAGAATTCTCAATACTGGCCTGAGATTGTGAAGGCACAGGAGATGATTGAAGCCGGGGCGATTGGGGAGATTATTACCGCTCGGGCGGCGTTTATCTATGAGTTTGATGAGTACTGGTTTAAGGAAGAGCGGCCCTGGCGCTATAACCGGGAGCAAACCGGCGGGGGGATTACCATTGATGGGGGTTCGCACTGGATTCGGCCGCTGCGGATGTGGATGGGGGAGATCGACTCGGTGGTTTCCGTGCTGGGTCATCCGCTCAAGCAGATGGATGGGGAGTCGCTCACGCGGGCTTTGCTGCGCTTTGAATCGGGCAAGACGGCTATTTTTGACGCTATGATGATCGATACGGTGTTTGCGCCCGATCCGTGGTGGCGGATTACGGGGACGAAAGGGGAGCTGACGATTGATACCGGGTTTTTTGGCGGGATCAAGCTTTACGATCCAGAGCATCGTGAGGGCAAGCTGTTGATGGAGCCAAAGGGATATCCTCAGTCGTTTGGGCCGGAGCTGGCCGATTTTGCCAGCGCGGTCCTGGACGGAACGCCGTTGCGTGCAGGGCCCGAGGAATCGCTGGGCGAGTTGCGCACGGCCCTGGCGATTTATCGGTCGGCGGAAAGTGGAAACTGGGAACCGGTTTGGGATCGGGCGTAACGATATGATCTATTATTTCGCGTATGGCTCCAATATGCTTCTGGCGCGTTTGCGGGATCGGGTGCCTTCGGCCGAACCTGTTGGGGTGGGCAAGCTCAAAGAGCATGTGTTTCGGTTTCATAAGAGGAGTAAGGATGGGTCCGGGAAAGGAGATATTTTTAGAACCGGAAATCTCGATGGCTTTGTCTATGGGGTGGTGTTTCGGATTTTAGGGTCTGAAAAAGATCGTCTGGATCGGGCCGAGGGATTGGGTCAGGGGTATAAAGAAAAGCGGGTTCGGGTGGTGGGGTCCGGGCAGGAATGGAATGCGTTTTCTTATTACGCAGATCCGGATTATATTGATGGGTCGCTTCAACCGTATACCTGGTATCAGGATTTTGTTGTGGCAGGGGCCAGGGAAAATGATCTGCCATCAAAATACATCTCGAAGATCGAAGCGGTTAAAGCCGTGCAGGATCCGGATAGGAAACGGGAAGGGGAAAATCGACGCATTTTAGAGAAGAAGGTGTTCGTAAATTAACAAAGGAGCTCGCAAATGGCGCAAACCGATTCCAGCAGACCAAATATTCTCTACGTGTTTTCAGACCAGCAGCGTGCCTCGGCAATGGGTTGTTATTATGGCGATGAACAGTTGCGCACGCCTCAATTTGATGGCCTGGCAGGTGAGGGGATGCGGCTGGATGCGGCGGTTTCGAGCACGCCGGTCTGCACGCCTTATCGGGCGATTTTGATGACGGGTCTGTTTGGTCACCACACGGGGGTGACGACCAACAGGTACTATCCCGATCTGAGTGGACACGCGCATATTGGCAAGGCGTTTAAATCTGCCGGATATCGATGCGGTTATATTGGAAAGTGGCATCTGGGGGAGATGCAGTTGGATGCGGATGATCCGTTGCGGTTGGGGTTCGACGACGAGTGGTTTATCAAGACGGATGGGGCGCACAGTTATTATGAATGGGTTTATGCGACGGATAGCCAGAACACGGTTGAAGGAGAAGGGTTTTACTGTTCTCAGGTCGAAACGGATCGGGCGATTGATTATATTCAGAGGCAGGATGGGGAAGCGCCGTGGTGCTTGTTTATGTCGTGGGGGCCGCCCCATCCGCCGCTCAAAGCGCCGGATCCTTATGTGAAACCTTATTTGGAGATGGAACTGACACACCATCCGAATACGTCGAAAATCATCGGAGACCAGATGCAAAAGGGTGTGGACGATGGATATCCTCACTATTATGGGATGACTGAGGGGTTGGATATTGAGTGGGGGAGGTTGATGAAGGCGTTGGAGGAGAGCGGACAGGCGGACAATACGATTGTGGTGTATACATCCGATCACGGTGAGATGCTGGGTAGCCAGGGCTTGCGGGGCAAACGGTGGCCCTATCGGGAATCCACACAGGTGCCATTTTTGATTCGCTGGCCGGGCAAAGTTGCTGCGGGGTCCAGTTTGTCGATGCCGTTTGGGACGCCGGATGTGTTTCCGACGCTGTGCGGATTGGCGGGGCTGGATGTGCCAGCCGGGCTGGATGGGAGTGATTTTTCGGGGGCGATTCTGGGCCGGTCCGATGCGCCCACTCAGGAATATGCGTATACGACGATGCACCACGCTTTTGTGCCGTGGCCTGGCTGGCGGGGGGTGCGGACGGAGCGGTATAATTATGCCCGGCTCGAATCGGCGCCCTGGGTGTTGTTCGACCTGGAAAATGACCCCTATGAAGAGCATAATCTGGTGGGTGAGGATCCGGGTCTGGTCGCTGATATGGAGGCGCTGTTACAAGAAGCAATGG
>JAPUJS010000585.1 GCA_027296045.1 bacterium
CATTCCAGGCTGCCAGATAGGGACCGGAGCCGGCCTTTTTCGCCGATGACGTCAAATTCCCAGTAGACACAGCCGGTGGACATGGCGCGAAGATAGACCCTTACCCCATTGTCGAAGACGAGATAGCCGTTGCCCTGGGGGTCGTTTTCGCCCTGGGCGATTTCGTCGGACTCCAGTTCGCCAAAGACCCATTCTACATTTCCGCCTGCCAGGTAGCGCAAGGTGTCGATGGCGTGGCTGCCGTTGTGGGACAAACCACATTGAGCGTAGGCCGTAATTTGAAGGACCTGGCCGAGTTCGCCGTCTTGAATGATCCGCCGGGCTTCTTCAAAATAAGGGTTGTATCGCCGGGAGCAGTTGATGGCAATGGCCACGTTGTTCTTTCTGCATGTATGGACCATGGCATCGGCTTCTTGCAAGCTGAGTGCAATGGGTTTTTCGGCCCAGATGCCTTTGACGCCCGATTGCGCAACGGTTTGCACGATTTCCGATCGGATGCGTGCGGTGGTGCACACACTGACCAGATCCAGGTTTTCTTTTTCGAGCATCTCCCGATAGTCGCTATAGAGGTGGTCGGAAGAAAGCCCCCAGCGTTCTCCAAATATGGCCCGCTGTTCGTCGTGGGGGTCTGTCCCTGCAACCAGATCTATATTGGGGGCAGCAGCGTAGGTGGGGCCGTGACAGTAGGGCAGAAAGATGGCACCGCCCTGATCGATTTCGTCGTCAAAGGTGCTGCCCATCCGGCCCAGGCCGATGACGGCCGCTCGGTAGTTGGCCATGGGAATCTCCAGGTGTTTGTGGGGAGGATTTAGACCGGTTCCAAACGGGCGAGGGCCCGGTGCCCGATGTCTTTTCGGAAGTAGTGACCCTGAAAGCTGATCTGGTCAACGGCTTTGTAGGCATGGGAGATGGCAGAGGGGATGTCGTTGGCCATTGCTGTGACGGCCAGGACGCGACCGCCTCCGGTGACGAGGGTGCTATTTTGTGCGCCGGTGCCGGCGTGAAAGATCACAACGTCTCCCAGGGCTTCTGCTTCATCGAGCCCCTTTATGGGAAAGCCGGTTTCGTAGGCTTCCGGGTATCCGCCGGAGGCCATCACCACGGTGGTGGCGGCCCGGTTGTCGAGCTCGATATTCAGGTCTTTGACGGTGCTATTACATACGGCAGTGAGGATATCAACCAGGTCTGTTTTGAGAAGGGGAAGGACAACCTGGGCTTCGGGGTCCCCAAGCCGGCAGTTGAATTCGATGACTTTGGGTCCGTCGGCAGTCAGGATGAGTCCCAGGTAGAGGATGCCTTTGTAGGGGCGTCCCTCTTTGGCAAGGGCTTTGACGGTGGGTGCCATAATTCGGTCTTGTGCTTCTTGCATGAGTTCGGGTGTGACGACCGGGGCCGGAGCGTAGGCACCCATCCCGCCTGTGTTGAGGCCCACATCGCCTTCGTCAATGGTTTTGTGGTCCTGGGCGGGCAGGAGGTAGACCAGGTCTTCGCCGTCGGTGAAGGCGAAGATCGAGGCTTCTTCGCCTTCTAGGTATTCCATCACGACCAGCTTGTTGCCGGCTTCACCAAAGGCCTGATCGACCACGATTTCTTCCACCCCTTGAAGGGCCTCGTCGAGTGTGTGGCAAATCAGCACGCCTTTGCCGGCGGCCAGACCGCTGGCTTTGAGCACAATGGGGACGCCCTTTTCCCGGATATATTCTCGGGCGGGTTCGGGTTCGGTGAAGGTGGCGTAGGCTCCGGTGGGGATGTCGTATTTGTGCATCAGTTCCAGGGCAAAGTCTTTGTCGGCTTCTATTTGAGCGGCGGCCTGTGTGGGGCCAAAAATGGTGAGGCCGGCTTCCTGGAAGCGGTCGACAATGCCTTCGGCCAGGGGGATTTCGGGACCGACGAGGGTGAGGTCGATCTGTTCTTTTTGGACCAGGCCGATCAGGCCGTCGAAGTCGGAATCGGAGAGGTCGACGCATTCGGCGTATTGGGCGATCCCGGGGCTGCCGGGAGCTGCATACAATTGGGTGATTTTCGGGCTTTGCGCGATTTTCCAGGCAAAGGCATGTTCGCGGGCGCCTTTGCCTACAATCAAGATTTTCATGGTGTGTCTCTCTTGGGATGGGTGTTGAAAATCAGGGGAAGATGAGGGTAGTATACGCGATGGGGAGAGGGGAGTCAAGCATCCCACCGGACCGGAGCATAGCAGAGTCGAGCTATGGGATTATTCTTCGATGACGTCTTCGGAGGTTTGCAGGATAACGGTGCCGACGTCTTCGCCTTCCAGCACACGTGCCATCGAGCCTTTCTGATCGAAATCGAAGACATGGATGGGGAGATTGTTGTCCCGCGCCAGAATCACGGCGGATTGGTCCAGGGCGTCCAGATCCTGGTGGACCACGGTGTTGTAGTTAACCCGTCGGTAGAGTTTGGCATTGGGGTTTTTGTTGGGGTCATCGGTGAAGATGCCGTTGGTTTTGTGTTTGGCAAAAAAGATGGCCTCGGCACGTACTTCCAGTGTCCGCTGGACCCCCGGATAGTCGGTGGTGACGTATGGGTTGCCGATGCCGGCGGCGAAGATCACGATATAGCCCTTTTCCAGGTGGTTGATGGCCCGGAGCCGGATGTAGGGCTCGGCCACGGTGTTGACGGGAATGGCTGTCATGACCCGGACTTCGACCTTGCCTTCGCTTCGGGCGGTGAGCACACCGCGCATCATGAGGCTGTTGATGATGGTGCCCATCATGCCGATGTTGTCGGCCTCTGCGCGTTCGATCCCCCACTGGGTGCACAGGTGCCCTCGAAAGATGTTTCCGCCGCCCATGGTAATCCCGATCTGGACGCCTTTGTTGTAGACGGCCAGGATTTCGTCGGCGATATAGTCGATGGCGATTGGATCAAACCCGGATTCATATTTGCCCGAGATGGCCCCGCCGCTGAGTTTGAGGACGATGCGTTTGTATCTCACTAGGTTTCCCCCGTTTGAAGTGGATGGTGATTATCTCCCGAGCTAAATATAGGCAGGAGATAATGGGTGTCAATCAAATTCAAGGACCTGATTTGGGGAGAAATTCAAGCCTGGTTTTGGGTTGACTTTTTCACGATTTTAGACCACTTTGAGAGGCGTTTTGTTTTATGTGGAGAAGAATTTTGTGGAAAGGACAAACGATGGCACCCAAAAAGGTGATGATTACGGGGGTTTACGGCTTGATTGCAGGGGCGGTGTATCAGCATTTGATTCAATCGCCCGATCGATATGATGTCTACGGCCTTGCCCGCAGGCGGCAGGATTCCGACCGGGTGGCGGTAGACCGGGTGTTGACCGTCCCGGATGAGAAGTTTGTGCTGTCCGAACTGCAGGACCTGGAACAGGTGACGGAAGCGATGCAGGGGATGGATGTGGTGGTGCACTATGCGGCGGATCCCAGCGGACAGTCGGGGTGGGAGAGTGTGTTGCACAGCAATATTATTGGGGCCTATCACGTTTTTGAAGCCTGCAGGTTGGCGGGTGTGAAGCGTATTGTCTATGCCAGTTCGATTCAGGCATCGTCTGGATATCGGCGCGAAGAACCCTATGCTTCTGTGGCCGGAGGGCAGTTGGAAGGGGAGAAGCCCGTTGTAGATCACACGATGCCCACGCGTCCGATGAACATGTATGCCAGTAGCAAGGTATGGGGAGAGGCGGTTTCAAGGGTCTATGCAGACGTGCACGGCCTGTCGTGTTTGTGCATTCGAATCGGGTGGGTGGTAAAGGAAGATTATCCGCCCCGGCCCGATTCGGGCGATATCTGGTGCAGCCAGCGGGATATTGTGGCCTTGACGACGTGCTGTATCGACGCGCCTGAGGATGTGCGGTTTGATATTTTTTACGGGATGTCGAATAACCAGAACCGGTGGGTGGATATTGAACATGCCCGGGAAGTGGTTGGTTATGTGCCTCAGGATCGGGCGGAAGACCGGAATGCAGTGTGACGGCCAGGAGGCCCTCTCCTCGTCTTCGGGCGCCTGGACGGCAACCCTCAAACCCACCCCACCTGTCGCCACGCCAGCTACCGACCCACCGCCCTCTCTCCCACAAGTGGGAGAGGGATCTTGAGCAAAGTGAGAGGGGAGCGGATCTGGGCAATCTTGGTCCCCCCAACGTCAAGAGGGAGATATGGCAACAGATTTTACCATGTTTTCGCTGGAAGGTAAAACGGCGGTATTGATTGGTGGGGGCGGTGCGATTGGGTCGGCTATTGCCAAGGGCATGGGGACGGTTGGGGCGCAGGTTGTGGTGTGCGATCTGTCGCTTGAAAAGGCGGAGGGCACGGTTCAAGACCTTCAGGGTCGGGGGATGATCGCAAAGGCGTATGAGGTGGATGCGCTGGATAAGGGATCGCTGGAGGCGGCTTGTGAGGCGATTCTGGAAGATTGGGGGCAGGTAGATGTGTTGGTGAATCTGGCGGGTGGGAATTTTCCGGAGGCGAGTACGTCGGCGGAACGGTCGTTTTTTGATTTGCCGCTGGAGGCGCTTGAAAAGGCGATTGCGATCAATTTGTTTGCCGGGGCGATTTTGCCGACTCAGGTGTTTGCCAAACGGATGATTGAAAATGAGGCGGGGGGCAGTATTATCAATACGTCTTCGATGAATGCGTTTCGGCCGCTAACGCGGATTCCGGGGTATTCGGCGGGCAAGGCGGCGGTGAGCAATTTTACGCAGTGGCTGGCGGTGCATATCGCGCAGGAGTATACGCCAAAGGTGCGGGTCAATGCGATTGCGCCCGGATTTTTTCTGACCGATCAGAATCGGTATTTGCTCTATGACAAAGAGACGGGTGCGTTGACAGAGCGGGGGGAAACGGTGGTGGGACACACGCCAATGGGGCGGCTGGGCGATCCGGAAGACGTGGCCGGGGCGGCCGTGTGGCTGGCTTCGTCTGCGTCGGAATTTGTGACGGGGGTGGTTCTGCCTGTAGATGGTGGATTTTCAGCATTTTCCGGCGTGTAGGCGGTTGGTTTTCGCTCCCAAGATGCTTATATTGTTTTTAGACGTCCCTTTGGATTCGTCAAAGGGACTCCTTTTTTGGCAAAGGGTGGACGATGAAACTCCGCGTTGCAGGTGCACAGATCCCCCCCGGAGGTGTGTGGGCGGTGAAGGCGGGTCCTATGGGCGAACAGTTTTTTCTCTTTCCAATTGATCTTGGGGATTCATAAACCGTGAAAGGTCTTTAAAAATGGCAACTCTGTTTATTTTGACAGATTATGTCGACCAGGCGATTGCCCAGGCCGTATATGACAAATTAGAAGATGATACTTTTGCAGGTCGGGTTTTACCTTGCAAAGGCGTGGTTGCATTTGGTACAACACTGCGGGAATGTGAAGATGAGTTACGTTCTACACTTGAGGATTGGATTCTCGTTGGATTGAAACTGGGTCATACACTACCTGTTCATTGAGGCTCATGAATGGATTCTAATTCATTGCGGGAAAAAGTTCAGGACATTTTAAGCTTTATTCAGAACCGGCTGTATTTCAATCGACCGGATTTTGAAATTAAGGGCGAGCAGTTTAACGCGGCCCTGCTGTTGAGTGTAATCGGCGGTCTGGTGGGCGGGAAGACGTTGATTGTCGGAGAGCCGGGGTTGGGAAAGACGACATCGGCGGAATATGTAGGGACCCTGCTCTATCGGGTGCCGCTGGGGTCGGTGTGGGAAGGCGAGGTGAGCGGGCATCCGGAGCAGACGGAAGAGAAGATTGTGGGACGGCCAAATCTGGGGGCGTTGAATCGTGGGGAAGAGGATGTGGTGTGGTCCACGTTTTCGCTTTTGCCGGTGAAGGTGGTGGACGAGATCAACCGATTGCCCGAGACCAAGCAGTCTTTGATCTTGAATGGGGTGGACCGGGGCAACTGGAGCTATTTGAATCAGCTTGTGGTGAATGAGGAATTTTGTTTGTTCGCCACGGCAAATTACCAGGACCGCGGGACCAATACGATTGTGGCGCCACTCCTGGACCGGTTTGATGTGATGGTGGAGTCCAAACACCCCGGGCCCAATTTGTCGTGGATGATCGGGATGGCCGAGCCCCCGCACCGATTGCTGCGAGACCCGGAGCGGGAGGCGGAGTTGCAGGCGTGCCTGGCGGATTCGGAGCGCTGGGGGGAGATCGAAGGGATTTGTGAAGGATACGGGAAAGAGCTGGAGGAACGTCTGGGGGTGCAGACGCTCGGCCGGGCAGATCGGAAAGCAATTCGGGAGGAAATGGGGGCGCTGTCGTTTGACGAAGATGCGAGCGCATTTGTACGCACCTTTTTGGCCGAATTGTGTTTTTGCTGTAAATATGGGCAGAAGCGTACGAACGAAGTGTGTGGAGAAGGGTGCCATTATACGGGATATTTGTGTTACGAAGTGCAGACGTGTGCCTCCAATCGATTGCCGATGTCGGTGCGGCGATATGCGCAGGCGCTGGCGTGGATTTTGGGAGACAAAGGGGTGGACATCGAGCATGTACGGGCGGTGTTGCCCTATACGTTGGCGCACCGGATTCAGTGGCGGGACGAAGCGGCGAGCGCCCTGGAATCGGTGAATCGGAAGGATGTGTTGCCGATTCACCAGGCGCGGGAGGCGGTGCGACAGGTGTTTCGGCGGTATAGTGAGCAGAGCGATCGCATCAAGGCGGCCATGGCGGTGGCTTTCCAGGTGTATGAAGGCAAGGAGGTTGCCCCGGTTGTCGGAGAGCACCCGATTTATATTGAGATTATGCGGGATCTGGGTGTAGAACCCCCCCGGCCAGTGGTGAATATAGACCCCGGGACGGAGTGATGATCAATCCATTTCAAGAGTTTAAGGATCGGTCTGTTGTTCCGGAAAAACACATTCCGTTGGATGAGATTCTGGTGTCTCACAATTCGATGATGGACGGATTGACCGAGGGTTACAAGCATTTGATTTCCGATGAAGTGGGAGAGGGGGTTTGGCGGGAAGACGGGGATTCGATTATACGGATCTATGATCGAGCAGAGAGGTTGGTTAGAGATTTGCAATGGTCGGCAGGCGATATTGAAGCCTTTTGTCTCCGGTCGTTGCAAAGCGACGATCCGGATTTTTATTTGATGGGGCCGCTGGGATTGTATGTTTCGGCACTGTGCAATGCATTGAAAGTAGATTTGGTGTCGATGAATTTAAAAGGGCAGGAATTGCGGCTTCCCCTGTTGGGCTATCGGTTGCGCGATGGACTCACGCTGAAATTGGAGGGGAATCTGGGCGATTTGATCGGGATTTCTCTGGCAGGTGGGCATCTGATGATATCGGGAAATGTGGGGCGCTATCTGGGGGCCGGAATGGGCGGTGGGCGGATCGATGTGGATGGGGACGCAGGGCGATTTAT
>JAPUJS010000586.1 GCA_027296045.1 bacterium
ACGCCTCAGCCTTCCACCCCCTCAACAACGGGGCCACACTCACACCCTCACCCGCAAACCATATCCGAGCTTGCGCCTCGCTCCCCACAACATCTGCCATCTACACATTCAGATCCTTAAACCCAAAGCAAATATGACTCGTCCGACCCGGCGTCGTCTCATCTCCATCCCCAATATTTCCGTCCTTCCACGCCGCAATCGTGGGCACCCGATGCCCTCCCTCGTGGATATGCGCCTTCCGCCCTCGATAAAACCCACTCGACTCTTTGCCCGCATTCTCCGCGCCATTATCGCTCGAAAAAATAAACAGCGTATTCGCCAGCAAATTCTGCTCCGGATTTCGCGGATCCTCGTGCGAAGCCAGATAATGCAACACCTGTCCCACCGCCACATCATTCTCATAAATAAAATCCAATCGCTCCGGCGTATTGTGTTCACACCCCCCTACCCTATCCCGCTTCTTCCCCCACTCTGTGCTCTCCCACCCATTCGGATCGTTCGTGGTCGCGTGAGGCCGTGACAACTCCCGTTCCCCATTCTTAAACTGCCCCTGCCCCACCACAGGCACTCCGTTCAGAGCGTCACACGGCGTATGCGGTGTATGATTCGAATTGGACGCATAATACAAAAAGAACGGTTTCTCCCGCGTCTCTCCATCTTCCAGATGGTCCTCTAAAAACCCGATCGCGTGTTCCAGATTCATCGGCCCCGTCTGATGCAGATCATACCCCTCGATCTCTTTATCATCCTTGCCGGTCGCCCCAATACACATTCGCCCTTCAATCCACCCGGCATTCGCCGACGATCCATGGCTTCGATTGGTGATAAAACTGTAATCAAACCCGTGATCCAGCGGACAATCTGCCAGGGCCTGCCGCACGTCAGCATCGTCCCATCCCTGGGCAGGGCCACCATCCGATGCCCCGTATGTCAACCCCACATGCCACTTCCCTGAGATCCCGGTATGATACCCCGCGTCCTTCAAAATCGTCGCCAGCGTCGGTCGTTCCAGCTCAATCAAAGGCGGATAATGCGGCCCAAACGCCACCTGATGCTTCAACGGAGTCCGCCAACAATATCGCCCTGTAAGCAACGCATACCGCGTGGGTGTGCACACCGTCGACGGCGTATGCGCATCTGTAAACCGCACCCCCATCCTGGCCAGCCGCTCCAGATTCGGCGTCTCCAACTGCTCATCGTCCTGATTCCCCGTCCAATCCTGATAGGCACTCGTATCCCCCGTCCCCATATCATCCACCAAAAAAATCACAATATTCGGTTTCAATGTGTCATTCCTCCAGGATGCCCAATATCAGACAGGCTCTTTGAAGCGCGACTCAGCAGAGGCCTGTTCTTCCGCCCAGGCCTTCAAAGGAACATCCTCCGAATGCCTGATAATCCAGTATCGAGACGACGGGTGAAAATCAGGGCTGTCGCCCACCGGACTTCCGTCTGGTGCCAACCCACCGAGCAACTGACGCCGAATCGGCGAGCTTGCAGCCAGAAGCTCGGGGTCCTGCTGAATATAGTCCGTTGGACGGAGCCACCGGTAGTGGTAGCCAACGTGCATAATCTTCCGCGTTTTGTCCGACAGGTTCGGACCCACACAATGCCAGGTAGCAGTGCGCCACAGCACCGCAGCCCCTGGCCGCAACTTGAGCTCGACCGCATCGGCGGGATCAACCTTGCGATCCATCTCCTTCAGTTCTTCCGGAATAAGCTTGTGGCTGCCCGGCGACAACCAGAGATTGCCGGAATTGGATTCACTCAGATCGGAAAGCACATAAAACACCTTGACCTCCATAAAGGGCAACCGCCCGTCAAGCGAAGGCGCGCCAAACAAATAGTCGCTCGCCAGATCCGGATGCCAGCTCACGTTGCGATAGCCGGCTTTCTGATCTGCTCCCTTCCCAACACCAACCTCACCGGCCTCCAAATCCTCTGGATAAGGGGGCCGATAGTCCAGGTGTGTGGTTCGAATCTGAATATTCCAGCCAATCGCGTCCACAACCAGGGGAAGCATCCTGGGGTGATCCACCAGATCTAAAAACGCCTCGTGATGGGCCAGCGCATTGCGAATCGCAAAGGGATCATTCGGTTCCAGGCCTTCGGCCTCCCGGACTTTATCGGCCACCTCGTCAACAGCCGAGAGCAATCGGGCTAACTCATCCGGCTTCAAAAAGTCCTCCAGAATGATAAACCCCTTCTCCTCAAAATCTTTCTCCTGCTGCTCTGTCATCGCGATGGACATAAATCTCTCCTGATTGTCCTTAGTTTATAACTACCACCTACAACAAACTATCGATCGTTAAGAAACCACACACAACACCCGAACCGCCAAATAACTTGCCCGTTCAGACGGCAACATCACCACGCTCACCACATTTTCCCCGAGCTTCAAAATCGAAACTTCCTCAGGCCGCAGCATCGTACACGTCTCCGAAATCGGTGCCGAATGCGCACGCACCCGAAGGCTTCTCACCAACTGCCCATTCACAAAAATCTGACATTCCCCGGAAGACGCCACATAAAACATCGGCTTCTCTGGAACAGAATCCAGATCCACAACCGTTCGAAGATAAAGAGTTCCCGTTCCCACCTGCGTCGTTACAGGAACCTGGGCCGTCGCTCCAAATGGACTCCGCCCGGATTCCCATCCTGAATCGTCAAACTCCGACGAACACCAATCCCCACCAAAATCGG
>JAPUJS010000587.1 GCA_027296045.1 bacterium
CATAAAGGTGCCCCACCCCGATGTCAAGAAAAATCCAGATGTTCAGAACAACGCCTCGACCCGTCCTTTGTGAATAATAAGGTGATCAACCCTGCTTTGTTTTATACAACCAAAAGGTGATCAACTGTTTCGTAAACAAAAGGTATTCTTTCATATTGAGCTTGCTGCTGCTGAACTGTCGATTGCGGAACACATAAGGCAATTCGAAAAAACGATCGTAATCGCCCTTGACCAAAATTTCCAGCAAGATTTTATAGCCCGAAGAGGTCAGCGTCAAATTGTTTAAAACCTTGCGATGCAGAAAGAAATAGCCGGAAAGCGGATCTTGCACTCCCGTCAATTGACGGGCCATAAACACACCTGTTTGAGAAATTGCCTTCCGATGCCAGGCCCATTTCTCAACCCGACTTTCCGGTTCAAACCGGCTTCCGATGGCCAGATCGTATTCTTTTAGCCCCAGAATCAACCTGGGCAACAAAGCCGGATCGTGGCTCAAATCGGCATCTATCACACCCAGATAGTCCCGTTTAGACCGTGCAAATCCGTCCATCACCGCGCTACCGAGACCCAATTTCCCAGGACGGTGCACCACCTGCATCGGATACTGATCGGTCAATGCATCTGCAACATCTCCAGTCCCGTCGGGTGAATTGTCGTCCACCACAATCAGTTCCAGATCAATCTCGGGATAGGCTTCAATGGTAGAGAAAATTTCCTCGGCTAGAAGCGGGATATTTTCTCGCTCGTTGTAAGAAGGCGTAATAAGAGAAACCTGCAATTGGGGTTCGGACATAGATCAATGGCCCAAAAATCGTTTCGGATCACCAATGGTTTGCACCAATTGGCGAAGGGATGCTTCAAAGGATTGAAGAGAAGGTTGGCAAATACGGTGTGCCCGGTCTATTTGAAGACCGGCACCTAAAGGACGTTCTGCATCCTGCCCCAATTCGGCCGAGGTGATGGGTGTAACAAGACCCGGATCCAGGTGAAAACAAGCACAGATGTGTTCTACCATTTCGAACCGGGATAAATAATCTTTCCCGGCAAAATGCACAACGCCCTCAAAATCTGTTTCACACAAATCCAGAATAAAAACAGCCAGTTCGTTCACCTGGGTCGGATTTGCCCACTCATCTGTCACCACCCGAATCTCATCCTCTTGTGCCAGAGCGCCCGCCGCCCAGGTCACAAAATTGGGCCGACATAAGGGGTGATATCCATACAGTACGGCCGTGCGAACCACAATGCCCAGACAACCAGCTTGTAACGTAATCTGTTCGGCCTCCAACTTCGTCTGGCCATAGACATTTAACGGATGGGGCGTGTCGTCTTCGCCATAAGGCCCGGCCGTGCCGTCAAACACATAGTTGGTGGAAAGCGCAATCAAACTGCTCCCGGTTTTTTCACACGCCCGAACCAGGTTTTGTGTTCCCTCCACATGGATGCGACGGGCCACATCCGGCTCCCGCTCGCACCCATCCACACTCGTCATTGCCGCTGCATGAATCACCCACCCTGGCCGGGTCTCTTCCATCACACGCTGGACCTGATTGAAATCTGTCAGATCCATTTGCAGATGCCCCTGCCCCGAACGAGATGCGGGAATACACTCCCTGCCTGCCTCGCAAATCGTGCGCCCCAGAAAGCCGGACGCACCAACCACAAGAATGCGAGGGTCGCTCATGGTGTGCCCGCTTTTTTATGGTTAAGGTACAATCCCAGCCCCCGGTTCAATGCCCCTGCAAACGCACTTCGATCCAGGGGGCCTCTCAAAAGGCTTGTCAAGATCCGGCCAACAGCGAGAGGATCCTGCATGGGTAGCCGAATCATCACCTGAACCGCGACTCCATTGCCCGAAGGTAAAAATCGATCGATAACAGGAGAAACGGGAGATCCAGGTTCTGGATATCGATCCTGGAAAGCCCCGGAATCCAATCCAAATTGCTGTTGTATCCCATCGGCCAAATCCCGAGCAAGCTGAAGATGTTCTTCCTGTTCCGACACCGCATATAAGTCCAGAGCAGCCCGAGCAACCAGGGCTTGATCTTCCAGGAACAAGGGACCCTGGAACCCCGGGCTGTGTCGAATTCCGCCCCCCGGATGTCCCATCCGGCGTTTTAAACTCTCCAACACCAGACGAGCGATATCCAAATATCGGGCTTCTTTTGTGATCCCATATAAGGAAACCAACCCGGAAACAGCCATCGCATTCCAACCCGCATAATACGCCCCATCTCGACTCCGGGTTTCAAAATCTGGCCAACCGGCTGCAAATAGCGTGTCTTTTGAAACATAAAATCGATCCACCAGGGCATTCCCCAATGTCCGGGCAACATCCCGGTAGACAACGTGCTCGGTTTGCCGGGCCGTCAGGCAGAAAAGGGACAACAAGCCTGCATTGTGCGCCAAATGTTTCTCTCGGTTCAGGACTTCCCAATCATCCGAAAGGGGTGCCAAAAAAAAGGTCCCATCCGAATCTCGAAGCCGACTCTCCATCAACCGATCGAGTACCTTCAATGCCAGAACCCGAGCTGCCGAATCGCCCGACTCCAGGACCATCATCACTGCTTCTTCGCCGGGCCAGACCCCTTTTTTAAGCACCACAACCGTACTGTCCAGGCGTTGTTTGAAAAGGGCCAAAGAAGGAACGATTGCCGAAGGGTGCCTATTTTTTTTTGCCAACCGCTTGGCCAGGATCTGTCGTTCCCGCTCTAGGTCTTCCCGGCGTTCGGGGATGTCAAAATAAATCCGAACCCGCCTGAGGAGCCTTTGTAAATCCTCCGGATCCAGGTAGGTTCCGCCGGTAATCCAGTCCCCCTGGGGGGTTAAAAACACCGTCGAAGGGAATCCTCCCATTCCGAATCGTTCGACCAGATCTGGACGCATGTCGGCATCGATTCGAATGGGAAAGGTGCCCCGGTTTATTTCCCGGGCAAGATCGGCGTTTTCAAAGCATTGCCGAACCATTTCTCGACACCAGAAAGACCGCTCGGTATATAAAAAAAGCAGCATCGGCCGTTCCAAGACCGATGCGGAATCCCGCGCCGACCAGGAACGCCAGACAATCTGGCCTGCAGGCAAGGGCAAAATCGTCCCGATCGGTTCGACATTCTCTTCGACCTCCTCGTGAGGAGAGGCACAGGCAAGGACCGTTAACATACACATCAGGCACAGAAATGGACCTTTGGGCCGGCAAGCGCTGTGGGCTCTGGCGTCGAAAACGATCGTTTGTCTCAAAAAATACCAATAGATACTAACTATTTAATTTTATTAAAAATAGGAGATGCAATCTCAAAACACGGTCCCCTGTACATCCGAAAAATGAAAAAAGTCGGGAACCCGGGTGGAAGGGGACGCGTTTATGATGAGAACCCCTAAAAAAGGCTTGACACATCCACGGCGATTTGGGTAGATTTAGCGCTTTAGAATAATGGGTAAATTGCCGATGATAATCTCAGGCCTCAAGTGGAATGGCTTCCTCGATCAGCATGATGGGAATCTCGTCCTCAATAGGATATAGATAGGCACCATCTTCGCGAATCAATCCGCCGTCCATTTTCTTTTCCACCACCTGACCGCCCCGATTCTTGAGTTCGCCTTTTTCTATACGGCTGTTCAGATCGTCGATCAACGCCTGATCGGCCAGTTTCACCGGGGTCTTGTTTTCCGGACAGGCCAGGATTTCCAGCAGGTCTTGATCGATCATAATACCTCCTTGTTAGAAACACTTTTCGCTGTATCTTTCGATTTGTTCAAAAAATAGTCAACCTGTTATTTCTAAACAAGCTTTTTTTCTTCCATTCCGTTCACCCACCCCAGGACCTGCCTATACATTTTCGCTAAAAGTTTTGGCTTTCAGATAATCTATTGATGTTTTCATCCAAAAGATTTATTCTTATTGGTGTCGGGTATGCACGTATCCGACAGCCAAATAAGGGCCTAAAGCCGGCTTTAGCGAGCGAAACACCACCCGGGTTGCCGGAGCTCTCCATCGCTTCGCCTCCCGGATTTTTCTTAGCTACGCCTCCTTCTGGCCCCTTAATTTGGCTGTTCCACCCCGGCATTTGTCAAACGTTCCCTATTAGTGGAGGAATGAACCCCATGAAAAAGGTCTTTTTTAGCCTGCTTGCAGCCGGGATGGCCGTCTTGCCTATCCAAACGGCCTGGGCAACCCCCGAAAGCCGGGCGGCAGCCAACTTTCTGCTCTTTGAACCCTCTGCCCGAGCTTCGGGCATGGGCAATGCCTATGTGGCCATTGCCGACGATGCCAATGCCACCTACTACAACCCGGCTGCCCTGGCCGATTATGATGTGCGCAGCCTCAGCACCACCTTTTACAAACCGGTACCGAACCTGGCCAGCGACATCTTTTCGTCCTTTGGGGCATATACCCAACCGGTCCAAGGGATCGGAAACCTGGGATTCAGCCTGAACTATACCTCGCTTGGAGAACAGGTACGCACCGATGCCCAGGGAAATAATCTGGGCACCTTCACCAGTTTTGGGTTTGCATTGGGGGTATCTTATGGAACCCATCTGTTTCGCAACATGTCTTTGGGGGTCACGGTCAAATTCATCCACGAAAATCTTTCCGGCGCAGGGGCCGGCATCGAACAGGGCAAAGGCGCCGGAACCTCCTTTGCAGGCGATATGGGCTTTATGTGGAAAACCACCGATCGCCTCACCCTGGCCTGGGTCTTGCGCAATGTCGGGCCCAATATGACCTTCATTGATGCCGACCAGGCTGACCCTTTGCCCCAAAATTTCACCCTGGGCATCGCCTATACCGCGCTCAAACGGGACAATTACCAGGTGCTTCTGACCACCGATATTTACAAACCCCTGGCCGATCAGGGATTTTTCTCGTTCATCACCGGCTGGAACGACAGCGAACCCGATGAAGAGTTCAAAGACATCGACTATCACGTCGGTGCTGAGTGGCAGTACTATCTGTCCGAAGATTCTGCCTTTGCCCTCCGGGCCGGCTATTCCTACGACCAAGACGGCAATCGCAAACCCCTCACTTTTGGAATGGGACTGAAATACAACTGGGCGTCGTTCGACCTCTCCTATTTTGCCGATTCCAATGCCGCCTTGCGCAATGTCTTCCGGTTCTCAGGCGGATTCGCGTTTTAATATTCCATACGATTCGCCGTCGGGAAATAGCTCCCATCCTCAGCCTTGCCATAGGAGCTCCGGCGGCCAGCCCCTTTCCCCTATCCTCCTTCACACCCAGCTGCGAAGGATACCTGTGCGGCTCCAAGAAGGACACATCGAACTTGCCCGGCCACAATGCAGTCAGAACTATTGGCCTACCCTGACCTGCCTTGTGGCCCTTCTGTTGTGGGGTTCGATTCACCCCCTGGACGCCCAACCCGTTGATGTGTGGCGTATCCTCGCCCTTCGCGTCTCGTTTCCGACTGAAGAACCCGATCGTGAAACCACCAGCGGCGACGGCACATTCGACCTGCGCACCTTTGCCGAAGTCCGAGATAGTATGGACTTTCCCTATGATACGCCCCCCCACGACAAAGCCTACTTCGAGGCCCACCTCCAGGCCCTGGCCAATTATTATCGGGAGATGTCGCAGGGTCGCCTCGAAATCGAATACGACGTCTACCCCCAGGACCCCACCGCCAGCTACTCCCTAACGACCCCACTGATCGAATACGGCAACGGCCGAACGCGGTCCGAAATCAACGAACGCATCATTCGCCTCTTTCAAGACGGCATTGCGGCATCCGATACAAGCGAAGGTGCCAACCTGGACTTTTCCCAATACCGTGCCTTCATCGTCTTTCACGCCGGCCTGGGAGGAGAATCCAGCCAGGCCCTCAACGACGTGCCCTCGGCCTATATTTCTCCGCAAGATCTAGACACCTACATCGACGGCCCCATCCCCGTTGACAACGGCGAATTCAACGTCACCAACGGGCTGCTCCTGCCCGAAGCCATCAGTACCAACGGGAGGGGTGGCCTCAACGCTGCGATCGCCCGTTTTTTTGCCAATCAGCTGAGATTGCCCACCCTTTCCGACCGCCAGAACGACCTGCCTGCCGTGGGCCGCTGGAGCCTTTTAGACAGCGGCGATAAAATTCCGTTCCCCGCAAACGACCTCGGCCTCCAGGGCTTAAATGCCGATGCCCAAAACGCAAGCCTGGTCGGCTTTATTCCCAGCGGCATGCTCGCCTGGTCCCGTATCCGGCTCGGGTGGATCACGCCCCTTATGGTCACCCACAACGACACGGTTCAAATCGTTGCCGCCCATGTGCGCTCCGACCTCCCTCAAGCCGTCCAGGTACCCATCAGCGCCACCGAATATTTCCTCCTGGAAAATCGCATCTCCCGGCTCAAAGAACGCAATCGGACGCCCACCATCCAATTTTCCCGAGGCACAGAAGGAGGGGTCTGGCTTTCCATCGACGACTACGACGCCTTTATTCCCGGCTCGGGCATTCTGATCTGGCACATCGACGACGCAGTCATCCAGAGGAGCGATTCGGAAAATCAGATCAACAGCAACCCGGCCTACGAAATCGCTTTTGCCCAATACCGACGTGGCGTCTCCTTAGAAGAAGCCGATGGCCTCGAAGACATTGGCAATGTCTCCGCTTCCCGGGTCATCCAGGACGGCATCATTTCCTTCTCGACCATTGAGGGCGGTGCCGAAGACCCCTATTATGTCGGCAACACAACCACCTTTGACCCCAACACCACACCGAATACCAACAGCAATCTAAACTATCCGTCTGGAATCACCATCGAAGTGCTCAGCCCGCCAGGCGACACCATGGCCGTTGCCATCCGCTTTGCCCGCTTCCAGAAAATCTGGCCCATCACAGGGCTTACTGCCGACTCCCGTCACGCCCCCCGGGTTGTCGATTTAAACGGGGATGGCACAAAAGAAATCATCCGGGCCCAGAACCAGGCAGTGGCTTTCGGAACGAGCGCCTGGTCGATAGATGGCACCCCCGTTGATGAACCGCGCTTTACAGCCACGTCGCCCCCGGCAATTGGCAATCTCACGTCGACAGCTCCGTCAGAATTTATCTTTGCCAATGAAAACATCCCCTTCCTCTGGCGAAACGGTCAGATCCAGTCCTCCAACAGCCCCTCCATCCGCCCGGCCCCATTTTCCGCCTCCCCCCTCATTGCCCCCTTCCCATTCGACATCCCCACCGATATTTGGGGACGTTCCGACGGCACAGTCGAATGGGGCCACTTTTCAGGCACACCAGGCTCGGTGTCTCTAAACGATCCCATTACGGGATTTACCTTCGGTCGGTTGGACCGGGATGCCAACAACGAACTGATCGCCCTGACAAATGCCGGCCAGCTCTTCCTTGTAGGTGGCCCCGATCAGGCCCTGCTCCTGGCCACCTTTATCAACCCCGTCGTCGGCAACCCCGCCATGGCCGATCTGGATCGCGACGGCGACGATGAACTTGTCGTGGTCACATCCGACGGCGTGCTCTCCATCCTGGATCGAGAAGGCCAGGTCGTTCGAACCGATCCCGTTCCCGGAGGGGCTACCTCCGCCCCCGTACTGGGCGACCTGGACAACGACGGTTATATCGAGGCCCTGTTCGGCGGCAGAAACAATCTCTGGGTAATCCGCTTCAACGGTATTCTGCAAACCAATGCCCCCATTGCTTTCCCGCTCAAAGACCAGGCAGGCCCCATTTTGGCTTCTCCCCTTTTAGCCGACCTGGACGGCGACGGCACCCTGGAAATCCTCGTAGGCACTCCGGGCGGCCTCCTCTACGGTCTCGACGCGTCTGGCAAGCCCCTGCCCGGCTTTCCCCTTCAGGCACCCGGCCCCATAACGACCTCCCCGTTGCTCGACGATCTGGACGGCGACGGCACCCTGGAACTCGTCTTTTTCACCGCCGCCGGCAGCATCCACCTCCACCACCTCGAAAACATCGATCCGACCTATACCGGCAACCGCGTTGTCTGGGGCCAACTCGGCGGCAACCCGGCCAACACCGGCCACCTGCTCCAACCCCCGCAGGCCACCCCCACCGCCCTCCCCCTGGACGAACTATTGCCAAAAAAACGCGTCTACTGCTATCCCAACCCCATTCGCCAGGCCACCGCCCGCATCCGCTTCTTCCTGGGCGAACCTGCCGAAGTCCACGTCGTCATCGTCAACGCCCTCGGCGAAGAAGTCGCCCGCTTAAGCCACACCACAGCCATCCCAGGCACCGACAACGAAATCATCTGGGACACCAGCGACTACCAGAGCGGCCTCTACATCTGCCGCGTAGAAGCCATTGCCAGCAACCGGTCCGAAGTCCAGTTCATCAAAACCGCCGTGATCAAGTAGGATCACCGAGGGCCGCAGATCCACGTAGGTCGCCGAAGGCGGGAAAAGCACCAAATATCATGATTATCTCAAGCGTTCCTAACATCTCCAAAATCATGCAAAAATATCTCATACCAATTTTACTCCTGCTCTCCACCACCTTCACCCACGCCCAGTTCGCCGGTGACCACAACCACCCCGAACTGACCTGGAACGTGCTGGAAACCGAGCACTTTAAAATCTACTACCACCAGGGCCTGGCCCCCTTCGCAAAGCGGACGGCAAAGATTGCTGAAGAAGCCTACCTTCCGGTCACCCAGCTCTACCATTTTGAACCCGACGAAAAGGTACGCATCCTCCTCAAAGACACCGACGACTATACCAACGGGGCCGCCTATTATTATCACAACACCATTGAGATCTGGGTGACCAACCTGGACTTCGACCTGCGCGGCACCACGGACTGGGTCAAAAACGTCGTCACCCACGAATTCACCCACATCGTCTCCCTGCAAACCGGCCGCAAGGGATCCAGAAAAGTCCCCGCCCTCTTTTTCCACTACCTGCGCTATCAGGGCGAAGGCAAACGCGACGACATCCTCGACAGCTACCCCAATGTCCTGGCCCTCTACGCCATCCCAATGACCATGATCCCGCCCTGGTTTGCCGAAGGCACTGCCCAGTACATGGCCCGGGGCGTTCAATTTGACCGCTGGGATTCCCACCGGGACATGATCCTCCGACAGGCCACCCTCAACAACACCCTCTTAACCTATCAGGAAATGAACGTTTTTGGCTCCAAAACCGGCCTCGGATTCGAAAAGGTCTACGACCACGGCTACTCACTCGTCCTTTTTATTGCCAACACCTTCGGCCAAGACAAGCTGGAAGACCTCTGCCGCAGCATGGCCACCTGGTGGCGCTACGACTTCGACGGGGCCACGAAAAGCATCCTGGGCATCTCCAGTCGCGAACTCTACAACCGCTGGGTTTCCTCTCTTGAAGAGCGATACAAAGCGCAAAAAATACGAATCGATTTCAACCCTGCCTCGGGCAGCCTGCTCCACCAAAAAGGCTATCTCAATCTCCACCCCCGGTGGTCGCCCGACGGCACCCAATTGGCCTTCCTCACCAACCAGGGACAGGATTTTGGCCGAACCAGCCTTGTCTCCTTTACCCTATCTGACAGCAGCCTCAAACGGATCTCTCCGAGCGCCAACACCGCCTTCGACTGGTCTCCAGATGGCAACCACATTCTCTATACCCGACGCAGCCAGCCCAATCGCTACGGCTCCCGGTTCTGGGATCTCTACACCGTGCCACCCGACGCGTCTGGAGAAGGTCCGTTCCAGCAGATGAAAGATGCTATTGGTCTGTCCCGGTCCACCTTCCCGGGAGAGACCCGTCTGACCCACGACCTAAGGGCCATCCACCCGGCCTATTCCCCCGACGGCACACGCATCGCCTTTGTCAAAAACGGAGGCGGCAATACCAACCTCGGTATCCTGGACGTGAACACCGGTGAAATCCACTACCGGACCGATTTCAAAGACGGCACCCAGGTCTACACCCCCCGATGGTCTCCCGATGGTTCCCAAATCGCCTTTTCCATCTTCCAACCAGGCAACAGCAGAGACATCGCCACGATCTCTACAGAAAGCGGACCCTGGACCTTGCAAGCCGCCTCCTCAGGCACCGATCGCGACCCCTGCTGGACCCCCGACGGCAATGGCCTGGTTTTTGTCTCTGATAACGAAGGCATTTTCGACCTGTATCACCTTACCCTTGCCGACGGCACCGTACACCGAATCACCCGTGTCCCTGGAAGCGCCTTCCAACCGCACATCAACCC
>JAPUJS010000588.1 GCA_027296045.1 bacterium
GTCTTAATAAAGCCCGGAAGCGCCCACGAATGCATAATCCCGGAGGTGTGGGTCAGCAAATGGTGAAGCGTTATCCCCCTCCACGCCTCTGGAATATCCGGCAAATAGTTCTCGAGTGCATCTTCTACATTCAGATCGCCTCGCTCCTGTAATATCATGGTACAAAGCGACGTAAATGGCTTTGTAATCGAGCCGATTCGGAATTTAGTCTGAGGTGTATTGGGCACGTCCAGCTCGATATTTGCCCGTCCGTAGCCTTTCTCCAGAAACAGTTCTCCTTTTCGGGCAACAAGCACCGATCCGTTGAACCCTTCCTTCTTAACAAGCCCGTCCATATAAGTGTTTAGTTGATCCGTCACCGTATCAGACATGGTCCTCCTCGCATATCATACCGTTGCAGGTGAATTCAAAAATGTCGAAATTTCGAGGGTCGCCCTGAGCCTTTGCTGCATAAACCGGATTCAGAGATCCTGACAAGACCATTGGCACCATCTCCTCATACCGTCCTCCGTGTGACCGCAGGCCTCCTTCCAGCACACTCAGGTCGTGATATTCAGGCGTGCGTCCGACCACCACATCCCGCCCCGATAGCACCACCAGATCGCCGATCCGATCCCCCGGCAGTTCCAGTTTTCGGGCAGCCATATCTCGATCGTAGACCTCCGTGATCCCGTCCATCTCCAGGATAAACCGGGCAACCGTCTCTGTCTGGGCCGGATCGGTCAGGTGCACCATCACCAGACCTCCCAGCGCGCCGTGATGCACCACATACGGATCGGTGATCGGACAGATCACCCGAACACCACCAAATTGTTCTGTCAGCACGCTTTCCAGATAAATCACATGGGAGTCGGACGTTTGCTTTGCATTCATTCCATGATCTGCAGTCATGCCCACCACAGCGCCCAGATTGAGCAACCGTCCGATCTCCACATCCATTGCCCCGTAGAAATCCAGAGACTCCGGTGTTTCGGGACCGTACTTGTGTTGCATGTAATCCGTAAGCGACAGATAAAGAAAGTCTGCTCTCTCCGCTTCCAACAGCGCCACACCCGAACGCAATACAAACAGGCTGGCCTCCCCACTGTAAATCTCCGGTGTGGGGGCGCCCACCAGAGTCTCGACATCTTCAATCCCGTGCGTCTCCATCCCGGCTTCGTTTGCCTTTTCTGCCGAAAACGCAATACCCTCTAAATCGTGCGACAGAATCTCTCGCAGTTTCTCCTTGGCCGTCACCATGCCCACCTTTCGGCCCATCCGGGCCGCTTCGGCCAGCAGTGTGCCACACCGCAAGTAATCTGCCGAATTCATCATCACCTCTTCACCCGTCTCTGGATCCAGGAAAAAGTTCCCGGAAATCCCGGTGACAGACGGCGGCATCCCCGTCACGATGCTGGCGTTATTCACATTCGTAAACGACGGCAAGGCCCCGCGCACCAGGCCGCGATATCCCTGTGCTGCCATCCGCGCCAGATTGGGCATTCGGTCTTTGGATAGCGACACACTCAAATACTCATCTGCACAGCCGTCGATACAAATCACCACTACGGGCTTTGCAGGTGGCCTATAAGTGCGACCATGGACCGTAAACGACTCGCTTGAAATCTGCACCATTTGTCCTCCGGGCTTCATCTTTTTAAGCCTCGGGCCGGAACCGCACACCCCGGTCTGCATACCCGCCACTGACTCCCACGGGCGTTCCGTCTGCCCGCCAGCAGGCTGCTCCGGTCAACATGCCGTCCGACTCGAATGCCACGGCATTCATCCCGCCAGCTACATTTCTCACCGAACTCACATCGTGACCGCGGGCGGCGACGGCTTCACAGATGGCCTCTGGGAAACCCCACTCCATCTGCAATTCCTGGCCCTGCGTCCACACGCGGGGTGCTTCGACCATTTCCTGTGGTGTCATACCAAAATCGATCGCATTCACCAGGGCCTGGAGCACAGACGTAAAAATCCGGACGCCGCCGGGCAACCCCAAGGCCAGAACGGGTGCGCCGTCTTTTTGCACAATGGTGGGCGCATTGCTGCTTGTACTCCGCTTTCCCGGAACAACCGAATTGGCAGTGCCCGGATGGGGATCAAAAATGGCCATATAATTGTTGAGCAGCACGCCGGTCCCGGGCGCGATGACCTTCGATCCAAACGTATTATTTAAAGACTGAGTCATCGCCACAACATTGCCCTCAGCATCGGCGGCGGTCACATGGGTGGTATGGGCCGATTCGACAGACGGCATACCGGCCCCGGGCGCGCCTGCGCGTGTCATATCGATCTCGGCTCTCCGTTGCTCCGCATACGCTTTGGAAATCAACGTGTCTACCGGTACATCCACAAAAGCGGGGTCCCCCATGGACGCATTGCGATCGGCAAAGGCAATCTTGAACACCTCAGCCAACAGATGCACGTGGTCCGCTGTGCCAAACCCGATTCCCGCCACATCGTATCCCTCCAGGATATTCAGCATCTCGATCACGTGAACGCCCCCTGCCGTGGGCGGAGGAGGACCCACGATCTCATAGCCCCGATATTCGCCACGCAGCGGCTCTCGCCAGACCGTGCGATAGCCCTCCAGATCGGCCTGGGTTAAAATGCCCCCACCCTGCTGAATGGCGTCCACAATCTGCGCCCCAATCGCGCCCCTGTAAAGCGCATCTGGACCCTCCGATGCAATCGTGCGCAATGTCTCTGCCAGATCGTCCTGGACCAGTCTATTGCCTGCTTCGGGTAGATCGCCTCCGGGAAGCAGCACGCGGGCCGTCTCGGGAAACCGCCGGATATCCGCAGCGGCCTCCGAAATACACTCGGCCAGATAGGGTGAAATGGGAAACCCGTTTGCTGCATGCCGGATTGCGGGCTGTATCACATCGGACAGACTCAGATTTCCAAATTTTTCCAGCACCTCGCACCACCCTTTGAGGCAGCCCGGCACAGCTACAGCCAGAGGGCCAACCATGTTCTCCCGACCCTCCGTCTGCATATAATCTGGCCATGTATCGGACACAGGGCGATACAGATCGGGACGAGCCGCTGCAGGCGCGATTGGATAATCGTCCACAATCACATGCGGACCATCCCCCAGCCGGAGATTCATCCAGCCGCCGCCAAACATGCTCACCATCATCGGCTCGACCACACCCTGTGTAAACAACGTGGCAACAGCCGCATCCACCGCATTGCCGCCCATCGCCAGCATCTCGGCACCCGCCACAGCTCCCAGAGGATGATTTGCCACCACCATCCCCTTCGAAGCGCTCGCAGAATGCTTCCGCAGGTCAAAAAGAGTGCCAGCCCCATCACGCCAGTTTGTCGCCATATACAGCCTCCACTCGATATTCAGGTGCCATCATTTAGAACTTGATGCCCTCAAACGAGACCCTATATTGCTTTGCATGTCACAAACAGTCTACATCGAACCGGGCGCCCTCGAACGCCTTCGCCCCCTTCTGGAAACCCTGAATCCCAGATCCATCTTCCTCGTCACCGATGCCGACGCCTACGAAGCCTCGGGCGCCCGGTCTATCCTATCGCCCATCCTGGCAGATTACACCGTCACTCAGTTCAGCGCTTTCCAGTCCAATCCCAAACACCCGGATGTAAAACGCGGCGTCGAGCACTTCCGCCGTTATCCCGCCGACCTGATCATCGTAGTCGGAGGCGGTACGGCCATCGACATGGCCAAACTCATTGGCATCAGTGCCGCCCAGAATGCGCCTGTCCGCAAGACCCTGGATGGTTCAACACCCATCATCCAGGCCGGGCCACCTCTCATAGCTATTCCCACAACCGCCGGCACCGGCAGTGAAGCCACCCATTTTGCGGTTGTTTACATCGACGGACAAAAATACTCTCTCGCCCACCCCCATATCCTGCCCGACTATGCCCTGGTGGATCCCAATCTCACAACCAGCCTGCCGCCTGTGCTTACAGCCCACACCGGTCTGGACGCCTTATGCCAGGCTGTGGAATCGCTCTGGAGCGTCAACGCCACCGAAAGTTCGACCGCTTATGCAGAAGAAGCCCTCACGCTTGTTTGGCACAACCTGGAACCCGCCGTCCAGCACCCCACCCCCGAAATCCGTCATGACATGAGCCGGGCCGCTCACCTGGCCGGGTGCGCAATCAACATCTCCAAAACCACGGCCCCCCATGCCATCTCCTACACCCTCACCTCACGCTTCAACGTCCCTCACGGCCTTGCCGTCGCACTCATTCTGGGTGCTATTCTCGTCTACAACAGTCAGGTCACAAATCAAGACGCGACCGATCCACGGGGTCTGGAACACGTTCAAAAAACCATCTCAAAAATCAATCGCCTGCTGGGCTGCACAGACGCTGTTGAATCCCACCAAAAAATCCATGCTCTCATGCGCACCATCGGCTGTCCGATCCAGCTTCGTGAAGTTGGCGTCCAAACCCATTCCGACATCCAGACCCTGGTGGACAATGTCAACATCGAACGGCTTTCCAACAATCCCAGGGCATTGACGGCAGGGACGCTTCGAGGTATACTGGAAGGTGTTTGGTAATTTTTTGAGCAGGATCGCAGAGGACCACAGAGAAGCGCGGAAAAACGCAGAACCGCCCCCAAAACCACCAGAAGATCGTATTCCCCCTCAAATCCATACACTATCTGAAAGCCTGCACGCCTATTCCCCGAATGAAAACCGGACCTTCCGATCCACACTTTTTTCGCCTTCGGTATTCAAATCCGTCACCGTCACTGTCACCTCCATCTCCTCCTTGCCCAAAGGCGTCACATCCAGGGCAACGTAGATGGGTTCGCGGTCTGACGTACCCTCATGCTCGTAGGAAATCTGCAACCCCTCTGCCTTTGGCACCTGACCAAGCGCCCGGCCCAACCCCTTGAATATCCGCGTTATCGTCGAGCCCTGCTCCACTCCGTGCAGCAAATAATCCACCCGATAGCGCGTCTGCCCGAATTCGTTTCGAACCAGATCATAAATTTCATAATACAGGTAGACGAGCTGGCCCTTCACAAATACCTTGGACGGCAATGGCACCACCCGCAATTCCCCCTTATCAAACTTGCCGTCGCCCGGCCCTTCCAGCTCCTCCACCGAACCGGCCACCTCTATACCGCTGAGCGCAGGGGCCTTGTTCCAAAACGGCTTTAACACCACATATCGCTTCTGAATCTGGATCTTCCGCGTTGCCGGATCCCGCACCTGGATCGCCATCAAATACGTATTGGCCGGCACCCGGGCACGCACCTGGTCCACCAGCAGGGTGCCCGGACCGACCACCTCCGAAACCGGCATCGACTCCACCACCCGGGCGCTGTCCCGATAGACCGGTTCCAATTTGCGGTTGTAGAGCACCACCTCTCGATCCACGCCTGCATAGGCTCGACCTCCTTCAACCGTCTGTCCGAGCTCCGACCAGGGCACCCCGATATAAATCTCCAGGTTGGAATCCCAATCCGAGACCTTGAAATCGGCCGTGTACACATAAATCCTCAGGGGATCACCGCCGTAATCAAACTCGTATACCGACGGCGTCTGATTGGTCACCCGAGCCACCACGGCCTCGGGCGCCAGGCGCTGCCAGAGTTTATAGTTGCGCGAATTGGGTGGTGGGATCGCATAATCGTAAAAGCCTTTGCCCGTCAGATCCAAAAACGTCACTTCAATCCCACCGCCCACCTGCGCATAGATCCAGGATTCCCACTTATAACCCAGCTCGGTGCCGTCTGGCATCCAGGTTTTTCGGTTGGGCAAGGGAAACGTCGGCATCCCTTTGATATCAGACGTCTGGGGCCCCACCCCATATCCATAAGCAGCGGTCGTCTGGCCGAAAGAGTGTTTCGACGCCAGGATCTCTTCCATCCCCCTTTCTGCAATCACATTCAACCGATTTTTAACCTTCACTACCTCCGGATCGGTCTCAAATACGAGGCGGTCTGCCCGACTTCGGTGATCGGGATGTCCAAGCCGAATATAGACATCCCCCCGCCGGTCCCACCCCCTTCCGTCCCACGGCTGTACCCCCTGCGAAAAACGCAGCCGAGAGTAGTTCACCCGCCGAAAGTGTTCCACCCGACGCTCATTGACCGGTGTGGTCGGCGTGGGATCGTGCTCCATCCAGAATTTCTTTCGAAACAAATCCTGGTCGGGCCTGGAATAGACCCGATCAAAAGCCTGCTGTTCTTCGGGTGTAACCAACAGTTTGAGGTCTTCATAATAGTCTCGTTCGCCGGGTTTTAAAAGCGACACATACCAAGTGTAAGCCTCCTCCGCTCGACCCAAGTCCCCTTCCTTGACCGCCGTTTCTGCCAGGAGCGGCAAAAAATTGACCGGATCTTTCTCCACAAAATCGGCCAATTCGGACATCCCAAACGGAAATTCTCCATCCCGCATCAGCACCAGCGCCGCCTGCGCCATCTTGGCCCGGGCGGCATCGTGTTCCGGATTGACATCCAGCTGGTGTGAATAAGCCGCCAGTGCCTGGTCATAGAGATTGAAAACTTCGCGAACCATGCCCATTTTAAAATAGGCATCATAGTGATCCGGAAAATGTTCCACCACACGTTCGAAATACTTATCAACGCCCGCCGGATCCAGTCTTCCCA
>JAPUJS010000589.1 GCA_027296045.1 bacterium
TACCCGCATCCAAGAATTTAAGGTGACGGGGAACCGGGCTGTCGGGACAGATGTGTTAAAAAATATCCTGGGTGTAAAACCGGGCACACTTCTTGTCGAGCGCCAGGTGGCGGCTGGACTGGAGGCGCTGGTTGGGTTTTACGAAACGCAGGGATATCCCTTTTGTGCACTATATCCTGATCTGGATATTCAAGCCGGTGCGGACTTTGCACGAATTTCTGTTCGGATTGAGGAAGGTCCTTTTGTTCAAATCGATACGGTTCATTTTGAGGGAAACCAGGTGACCCGGGCGGAGGTGCTTTTGAGAGAGATGCGGATTGGGTTTGGAGTGCCCTATGACCAACGGAAAGTAGATCGGGGGATTCAGAGATTACTCGGGTTGTCGTTTTTAGAAGCGGTGGGAGAAGGCGAACTGAGGCGAGAGGGGGGCCGCATAGTGCTGGTTGTTCCGATTCGAGAATCGCGCTCGGCCCGGTTTGAAGGCGGGGTGGGCTACGCACCCGGACAGGGTGGAGTCGGCCAGGGTATCACCGGGCGGTTTGCCCTGGATTTTGACAATTTCCTGGGGTCAGGCAGACAGGGTCAGGCGAGATGGATTCGGCGGGGTTCGGCGGCTTCGGATTTATCGTTGCAATATAAAGAGCCCTGGATGATGGGCTTTCCAGTTTTTTCCGAGTTTCGACTGAATTTCCAGCAGCGACCCGGGTATACCGAAAATGGTTTTGGGGGAACGGTGGGGATGGATGTGACTTCAGAACTGGAAATACGATTGGGGGGTGTGTTTCGCGGTGTACGGCCCGATTCCAGCGGTTTTCGCCATTTTTTTAGACATCGGATGTGGGGGGTAGAAGGAGGCGTTCGGTATGATACTCGGGACGATTTTTGGAATCCCAGGTCGGGGTCTGTCTATAGGGGCAATGTGATTGTGGGTAAGGTTTTTCAGGGACAAAACCATCGAAGTCGGCGGCAATACGATTTCAATATGGCGCATTTTGTCCCTGTGGGAAGTCGGTCGCTTGTGGCGCTGGATTTCTACGCATCCCGGGTGACACAAACCGGCGGAGTGTTCCCCGAAGCCTTGTTGCGGCTGGGCGGAATTCAGACGCTGCGCGGATACCGGGAAGAACACTTTTGGGCTTCCAAAGCGGCCTGGGCAAATTTGGAATGGCGTTTCTTGTTGAACCATCGCTCCCGGGCGTTCTTGTTTCTGGATCTGGGTTTTTTGGACGATCCCCTGGGTGGGGGTTCGGCACTGTGGCCTGTGGGGTATGGCGCGGGACTGCGGATGGTTTCCCGGTTAGGACGGTTGGGGTTGGACTATGGTCTGGCTCGAGGGGATCATCCCGGTTTGGGCAAGGTGCACCTTCAGATGGTCAATGAGTTTTAATAAAGCGGTCAAAGGCATTTAAGCAAAAGGCCACAGGGAGTTTCAATCTGTGGCCTTTCTGTATGCCATCCGTGTGGCAAGAGGAATGGGCTGTTCCGTCTAAAAGAAGGGGAACAAAACTGGGATATTTTCTTCCGTGAGCGGGCCACCGTATTCGCACCCTTCGAAGGCTTCGGCATATTGGACTTTCGCACCGCGTTCTTCGCCATAGTGCTTGACAAGGAGGTCCCGGTAGCGGTTGGCCACGTCTGCGAAGCGGGCAAGCCGGTGTTTGAGCCATTCGAGACGTTCCTGAGGTGTTTCGGGGACATCGTCTAGGTTGCCGGCATTGAATGGGAGCCATTCGTACATCTGAGAGGTATGGCAGTGGAGCATGTCGAGTTTTTTTTCGACAACCTCGTCTATATCCACAACCACATCCGGAGCAAATGGGGTAGGTTTCTGAAAGTTGTCGCTGAGGTAGGCAATGACCGGGTTGGAAGAGAGCGCCGGGGTGTCGGTGCAGATATTGGGGACCGTGACCATATAGGCCGAGTCCTGAACAAGGATGGACGTGTAGCGATGGTCGGGGTGGTAGTCGTTGGGCCGGTGGGTGAGGATGAGGTCCGGGGTGTAGGCGCGGATCATGCGGATAATTTTTTTCCGGTTTTCGAGGGTCGGCTCGAGTTCGCCATCGTGGTTGTCCAGGACGTGATATTCGATGCCTGCCACGGCACCTGCGGCCTGGGCTTCGGCGCGTCGTCGTCTTGCCAGTTCCACGCCACCTATTTCATGGTGGCCGGCATCGCCGTTGGTGACCGAGACGAAGCGGACCTGGTGGCCCTGGCCTGCATATTGAATGGCAATGCCTCCGGCTTTGATGTCGCAGTCGTCAGGGTGAGCACCGAAGACAATGGTTTTCAAGGGTTTATTGTTCATACGCTTCTCCTATAATAGGCGGAGATAAATACAAAATCTGGCACATGCCCAACGGGTGAAATATACAAAGCTCAAAATCAGTTTGCAATCTCTTTGGTCCCGTATTGGCGATAAAGGCCAATGCCGCACAGGAGGGCACCCAGGCAGAAGAAAACAGCGATTCCGAAGGGGATAGCAGGACCCCAGTCGATGAGTTTACCGCCCCCGAGGTTGCCGGAAAGCATGCCGAGGCTCCAGACCAGATGGGCAAGGCCGACGACGCGGCCTTTTTCGGTTTCACCGCCGATGAGCTGGAGCAAGCCGGGCATGGTAGTGGAGAGGGACCAGGCGGAGGCGGAGGCCAGGATGCCGAAGGCATAGAGGCCAGTGAGGGTGTGGCCGGTGAGGGCCAGGCCCAGGGCGCTGAGGGTGACCAGGGAGGCAGAGACGAGGATGGGCCGCCACCGGCCGATGCGGTCACACAGGCGACCGGTGAGGAGTTGGAAACAGGCGGCAAGGCTGAGGCTGACGGCGCTAAAATTTGTGGCGGCGGTTTTGGTGCCGGTGATGCGGAAGAGGAGGAGGGGGATGAGCAGGGTGACAGCGCCCCAATAGCAGGTGGGTAAGTAGCGGATACCGAGCAGGAGACGCACGTCGGAACGGCGGAGCAGATGGAAGCTTCCGAAGAGAGAACGGTTTTCTTGAGGATTTCTTTCGGTTGGTGGGATGGAAGGTAAAAGAAGCACTGCTCCTATGAAAAGGATTGCCGAAGCCAGGCACGCGATCCAGCCCAGGGCATAGAAGCCCAGGCTTTCGGCGATGGGGCCGGCGAAGAGGTTGCCGGAGGCGGTACCGAGGGTGTTGCCCAAAAAATAGCCCGCCGAGGCGATGCCGATGATGGAAGACGGTGCGGCACTGATCAGATAGCTTTGACCGCCAGCGCTGTTGAAACCGAAGGAGATGCCAACGCCGATGCAGAGGGCAGCCAGAAGGAAGGGATCGCCGGTGAGGAAAACGATGCCGGCCAGAATAGGACCTATGGTGCCCAGAACATAGGTGGGTTTAACGCCCCAGTGATCGGCAAGTCGGCCGGCCGGCACGGCAAAGATGCCCCCCAGGATGAGAAACAGGGCGCGGAGGCCGGCGGAGAAAAGTGGAGATCGGTTCAGATCGGACTCGACATAGACTGGCAGGAGGGCATAGAGGGGAGAGGAGACAAAGCTGCTGAGAAAAGAAACGGCGAGGAGGGCGATGAAGCGGCGGTTAAACAGGATGGATCGAGCAGAGGGTGGGGGCGCGGACATAGGGGAGACGGCTTTCGTGTAGATGAAGTGAGATTGGACGGGGCAACACATATTAAACCGGTTTGGCTGTTCGCCATGATGAGTTCGTTCGGATCGCTTGTCAACTGTTAACTTTGAAGGCGTTTCTATGGACTTCTCGGACCGGGCGTAGCGCCCTGAAGGGGGTATTGGAGACATGAGACGATTTCTGGTAAGGAGTGGTGTATGCGCATTTTGTATATCGACGGATAACGGGAAAGGGAATAGAACACAAAGGGCCGATGCAAAAAAATGCATCGGCTCTTTGTGTTCTATAATATCCCGGCTGTTTAGAGCATAAAAATATCTGTGTTTTTTGGGGCTGTTTCGAATTCTTCCTTGATGTTGTCTAGGTCCTGGGTTTGGGAGAGCATGAGCTCATACAGGTGATATTTGCTGCCTTGCGGAATTTCGGTAAATTTGATGCCCAATCCGGTTTCTTCAACCCGAATGACTTCTCCCATCATGTGGAAAGATGGGACCCCCAAACCGGCGGCTGGGAACAGCGTGATCTGACAGGCGGTTCCGATGGGCAAGGGGGTATCGCTGGCGACAAAAATTCCGTTCAGGCTGAGGTCGCGACTTTCAACGGAAAAATGGTTGAAATTGGGAAGTTGAATTTGTACGCCCAGGTTGAATTGCACCCGGGTAAATTGGCGCGGACTCATGGTGCCGTCCTTTCGCAGCAATTGGGAGCTTTCTCACTAGCCGTCAGATGGTGCAAAGGATGTGCCAAGAAGGATGGATTTTATAAGGTGCTGTTTATTATTGTCCTTGCCTAATTAGGTCCTTTTGGAATGTTGGGGGAATTGGTCAAATCGCGATTTTTGTGGCAGAAATGACACTCTATACGGGTCAAATTTGCTCCAGTATTATCGCACCGCTGGATCGCAGAGGGACGCTACGGTTGCAGGCGTTTGTGTTTGTTGAATCAGGTCTTGTTCGCTCACCGCTTTTTACCCAACATATGGCGTTCAAACCTTTTGTTGTATACACGTATTTATTCCGTAAGAGGCAATTGGATCACATTTCCAGTTTT
>JAPUJS010000059.1 GCA_027296045.1 bacterium
CCTCACTCCCTCTCCCGTCACGGGAGAGGGACGTCGGGCTTGTCCCGACAGGGTGAGGGCATTCTCAGATCCAACCGGAGGTAATCACCATGGCCGAAACCAATGTGGCCGCCCCGACCGCCGATCCCAACTGGCCCGAAAGCGTAGACGCCCGCTTAAACCGCCTGGGCAAAGCCAACATGGACATCGCCATTGTCCTGGGCCGCACCCGGCTTCCGCTGGAAGACGTCTTAAATCTCAGAGAGAACTCCATTGTCGAACTGGACCGAATGAGCGGCCAGCCCGTCGATATCCTGGTCAACAATACCCCTTTCGGCCGCGGCGAAGTCGTTGTGGTAGGCGACAACATCGCCATCCGCATTACCCATTTGCTCCGACCCGAAGATATGGCCGCCAAGTAAGGAGAACCCAAATGGCCACACAAACCAAAAACGGTCGACTCATCCACGCCTACCGGGTAGCCGCTATCTCGCCCGAGGCCACACCGTCTCCCTGGTCGCCGCCCAGGCTCAAGACCCACCCTCCCGCAAGCAAGCTGGAGATGAGACTGGCGCCCGAGCGCGCAAGTTCTGAGACGAGAGAACGCAAACAATCCGACACAAACCTGCAATCCCAGAGTCCAAACCCCATTTCACCCGACGAATCTCTGGAACAAATCGCCGCCCGTCGCCCCGCCGACGTGGCCCGCGCCATCCGCACCCTCTTCATCCAGGAAGGGGACCAGCCGTCTGACCCGCCCGCCGACTGGAAAGCCGCCGTCGTTTTCATCGGACTCGGCCCCGACCTGGCCTCCCGGGTCATACGGCATTGTAGAAGAGAAGCCGAACGCATTGCCAAAGCCATTGCGGAATGCCACAGTGTCACGGCCCGGGAAAAGGACACGGTCTTTGAAGAATTTAAAGCCCTTCTGGTATCGGGTGATTACCTGCTCCTGGGTGGAACGGAATACGCCCACCAGATCCTCTCCCGGGCCTTCCACCGGCGAGGCCCAATCATTATGGATCGGGCCATGGGATCGGAAACCGATGGTTTCCAGATGCTGCAAAATGTCGACCCCAATCACATCATCCCCTTCATCGCCAAGGAACACCCACAAACCATCGCGCTCATCCTCTCCCAGTTGAGCCCCAATCAATCTGCCCAGGTACTCAATGGGTTGGAGGCCGAGTTGCAACAAAATGTTGCCTATCGCATCGCCCGGCTCGACAGAATCTCGCCCAATGTCCTGGAAGAACTTCAGACCGACTTGAGCCAGGAACTCCAGGCAGTTCTCTCGGGCAAAATCGCCACCATTGGAGGTCCGAAAGCAGTCACCAACATCCTCAATCAGGCAAACCGGACGACCGAAAAAGCCGTCATGGATTTTCTGGACACACAGGATAAAGACCTGGCCGAAGCTGTCCGCAACCAGATGTTTGTCTTCGAAGATATCCGCCACCTCACCGACCGGGAAATCCAGGTGCTTCTGAAAGAAATAGACGTCGACGACCTGGCCCTGGCCCTGAAAGACGCCAGCGAAGAACTGAAAAACCGACTCTTGAGCAATGTCTCGGAAGAGGTCAAAAAGACCCTCGATGAAAAAATACAGTTTTCAGGGCCCGTTCGAACCAGCCTTGTAGAAGACAAACAACTGAACATCGTACAGCAGGCGCGCCAGTTGGAAGAGGCCGGACAGATCACCGTCGTCCGCAGCGCCGAAGACGACACTTTTATTCAGTAAGATCCTGCCTACCAGATTGGCAAATCGCAAAATCACACGCACGCCAGACCGTTCATGATAAGCCATCTTACCAGGGAACACACCATGCCACCCAAAAAGAACAACGCCCACAACCGCACCGGTCAGGTCGCCGTAGTAATCGCCGTCGAACTCGGCCGCACCCAGTTGCCCCTCCAGACCCTGCTCAACTGGTCCGAAGGCGACCTCATCGAACTCGACAAAATATCAGGCGAAGCCGTCGACGTCCTGGTCGAAGACCGCCCGTTCGCCAAAGGCGAAGTCCTTACCGTCGGCGAACGGTTCGGGGTCCGGTTGATAGAGATCGTGTAGCCGGATCGCAGAGGGCCGCAGAGAAAGCACCGAGAGCCTGGATCGCTCGGATCGCTACCCCGAATTCGTTCAGAAAATTCGCATCATCGGCACCGAAGCCCGAACCATTCTCCAGGAAGTGATCGATAATACCAACCGCAACGACCCCACCCGCCAGACCATCCTTCAGACCGCACACCAGCTTCTCCAATCCCTAATATAAATAGGCGACCCTTGCGGTCGCCCTTTTCTCGTTTTCATCCAGTCCTTCAAACCGGTTCCAGCACATCCGGCCGATCGTGTACTCCCGGTGGCAACAAAATCCGCTTCTGCCGCTCGGTCAAATCTGTATAGTCATCCAGATCGTAGCCCTTCGGCGCAGAAATCAAATGCCCGGGTCCAAATTTAAACAACAAAACCTTCCGTTCGTGCTCCGCCGTCCACGGCAGCGTGCCGTGCGCCAATGCCTCGGTAAAAAAGATCGCATCTCCCGCCTTCGCCTCGGGCTGCATCACATAGTGCGGCACCCGCTCGAACTTCCTCACATCGGCCGGCAAATCCATTCGAAAATTGGTTTTGTGACTTCCTCGAACACACGCAAAACCCCCATCTCCTGCCTTCGCATCCGAAAGCACATACGTCAAAACCGACAGCCCGCACTGCATCACGCCATCCTGATATCGATAATAATGGTGAAATCGATCCGGCTGCCCCCCATGCAAAGCGCCCCGTTTTCCTCCCTTCTGCATAAAAATCCCATAATCATGATCCAGCCGAAACCGGGGCCCCAGCAATTCGGTCAGATAGGGTAACGCCTTCGGGTGATCGATCAAATTCTGACAGGCCACGTCCCAGACCGACACCCTGGGTGCCCGACGAACCCCCTTCGCATTGCCAT
>JAPUJS010000590.1 GCA_027296045.1 bacterium
GCCTTCCAACCAATGTCCTCTGCATTTATCTTAGACATTTGCGTTCTCCTTAATGGCCCCGGCAGTCACCTGTCCGACACCGATGAATCCAGAATTTCTCTCACACGTCCAACGGCACCATTTACTAAACGAACTTTGATTCCGTGAGGGTGCTTCCTGGATTTTGTCAGAATATCTTTCACAATACCCTTCGTCAATGCCCCAGTCTCCTGGTCTTTTTTTACCACAATCCAGACTTTTAAACCGATTTGAATATCCGTACGATTCGCCCCTTTCATAGATTCGACCTTTCCTTATCCATATCTATGGATTCGACTTGCGAAAATAAATCCAGAAGAGAAGCGAGCCCACACCGGTGATCCCTGCTCCCGTCATGAAAAGACTCGAGTACCCCGCAGTCGAGATGAGATACCCCCCTCCAAACGAAGTAGCCGAATACCCCAGCCCAGACATCATCGAGGCCGTACCAGACATTGCCATGCGCCAGCGTTCGGGCACCAGTTCCTGGTGAAAAATAGCAAACGCCACGCGACGGAGCGCGGCCATGGCCATAATACACATATAACACAGGCCGACAACCGGCCAGGAAGAAATCAGCGCCATAGGAACCAGAAAGAGGGCCGTGGCGGCCGTTCCACCGATAATGGTGCGACGGTTGCCAAACCGGGCCGAAAGAAAAGGCAAAGCAAGCGCTGCAGGAACGCCCAGCGCTTGCGCCCCTGCTTGTTGAGCGCCAATCCGAGACAGGTTCACGTGCAACCCTTCATCCATATAGACATTAAAAAAGGTCCGTGCAGAGGCTTCGCCTGCCATATGCAACAGAGAAATCAATGACGTAATAACAATCAGGGCCAGCGGCAAAGGCCCGGCATCGGAAAGGGTCTGTTGTTTGCTTTCCACACGGACTTCGTGCGTCTTCATCATCGCAACCACTCCCAGGAGAAGTAACATCGCACCGAGAAACAGGGTATACCGATAAACAGACGGGTGATCCAGAGAGAGGTTTAAAAAATCGGCCAGACGTCCGGGTAAAAAGCCCGCCAACAGGCTGCCGAAAAAGCCGGAAAACGGCAACAGAGCGGCCTGAACGGAAAAAACCTGGTTACGCTCTTCCTTGTCGGTAATGGCCATCAAATAGGGCATGCCATTGACCACAAACAGGGCAATGCCGATCACCCCGATCGAATAGGTCGCCACAATGAACGGCCTCTGGAAAGCGGGTGAAATCAACTCGGCCTGAGAAAGCAAGCCATAGCCGATCATCGCGATACTGATCCCGACAATCATGGTAAACCGGCTGCCCCAGCGTCCTCCTAAAACGCCACTTGGCAGACAGAACACCGCAAAAGACATCGCACCCGTCGCGCTGGCCAGGCCGATAAATTCCGTACCAAACCCCAGGCGCAACAAATACAGATTGAACAGCAGCGGGTAAATGCCGCCAAAAAGAATAAACCCGAACAGCGCCGACGTAATCAGATACAGGCGCACATTCCGGTTGAACCCATGCAAGACGTTCAAAAATTGAGCTGGCATAAAACGAGCAATCGAGTATCCATCAAAGGTCCCAGTTTCCCTATCGAGATCTCCCGTTCATCATGGCCATTTACGGCATATCCCTACGGGGTCGAACAACGGTTTCGCCATCCGGTTCAATCAACGGTCGATTATAAATATAAGGCGGTTCCAACACCGCCTGCTGCGCTTCGGTCAATTTGTTTGTCCCAATTGGCGTCAAACGCCTCATTGAGCGCTCGAACTTCCTCCTGGGTCAGGAAGTCCTTCACCACCAAAAAACCCTGAAGGTCGAACAGGAATTTTTCCTTATCTGTCATCTCAGACATCCTTGCCTCCGTCTCTTATCCATAAAAATTCTACTCCCTTATACATCCTTCACGGACCGAGTAATTTTCTCAGCCCCCTGACAGCATCCTGGTTTTTGGGTTCCAACTGGAGCACACGCCGGTAGATGCGAACCGCGTCGTCTGTCTCTTTCAGGGCCCGGTAACTGAGGGCCATATTTAGATAAGTCGGAACATTGTCAGCAGCCCATGCCACAACGCTGCGATAGGCCGTAATAGCCTCCCGGTGCCGACCGTATTTTTGGTGTTCATGGGCCAGTTCAAAATAAAGAGAAGCCGCCAGACGAGCAATGTCCCGACGGTTGGGATTTGTCCGCGCCAGATCGTCGATGTGAACGACTGCCTCGGCCTTCAACCCCGCGTCGGCCATTCCGACAAACGAATGTATCGTAACCGGGCCCCGTGTTTCAGTCGCACGTTTCCAGGCCTGCTCCGTGGCATACCGATTGCCTTTCTTCCGATACACCTCGCCCATCAGCAGGTGGGCAAGCGCAAACTCGGGCTGGACCTTTAGGGCCTGTTCAAAAGCCGATAGAGCGCCGTCCCAATCCGCGTGGTGGAAAGCCCGAACCCCGTTCAGAATATAAAAATCGGTCAGATTTCGATCGGACTCCACAGTCCTTTTCCAGCGTTCTAACAGATCTTCGATAGAAGTTCCAGAACGCCTGCGATAAATCAAAACCCGAGGATGGTCAAAAGCCGAAAAGGTAGGCTCGATATCGTCTTCAACAACCTGCCAGTCCCACAAGCCCGGATCAACCCGGAAGCTTGCGACCGGTTCAAACCCCAGCTTGCCTTCGCCCAGAAGCCGAAAAAGGGTATGGGCAATGGGGTAGTCATTTGGAACAGCCAAAAACTGGCGCATTCGATTTTCTTCAATCAAGAGAATCCAATCTGCGCCTTCGACCTTTTTTTTATAAAAATGGATCTGATCGCGGTAGAGGCTCCAGCCCTTGGCATCAATAAAACGGCTGGCATCTGAATCTCTAAAATCGTAGCGATCTCCTTGCACCATCCAGGCTGTCGGGAACCCCCCCTGCTCGGCCAACACCCCGCTGCCTTTGGGGATGTGATCCCGAATCCACCGTACCGCCTGGATACGACTATCTTCCTGAACATAGATACGGATGAGGGCTGCACCCCAGCAAAAAGTGGGCAGGCAGACAAGCAGGACAGGCAGGGCAAGAACGAAGCGCAAGCGTGTATAAGATTGAAGCCAGGAAACGGCCTGAACACAGGTCCAGGAACCGAGAAGAGCCAGGGGAGGCAACAGAGGCGTGACGTAGCGAATCGGCTTGGTATGCAGGCCGCCAACCAGCAAAAAATAGGGCAGAACCCAGCCCAGGAGAATCCAGAAGCATTTCTCCCGCCGCCACAATCCCAGAAAAATACCGACCAGCGCTGCGATCTCCAGTGGCGCTCCCAGGGCATATCGAAAAAGATGGGTGATATAATAGAGATAGGGCGTGGTGCTAAAATCGTACAGCGTCCAGATGCGAACCACTTCGCCCCGGGCAACCTGCATACTGGGCAGAAACCCGCGCAAGTTTTCGGTATCTGTATAATAGCCCGGGTCGAGCAGCAAAAAAGGCTCGCAGGCAAGGGTAATAACACCTGCGGCAAGACAAAAGAGGGCAACACGGACGTTGAGAAGCGTCCGCCAGGAACGGTGCCAGAGGTGAGCGATCAAGAAAGGCACCACCAGCCAGATCCCAACCAGTCGGGTGCCGATTGCCAGACCGCAAATACCGCCCAGCAGCAGGTAATACCCCTTATCGGGAGCGGGCAGTTTCAAACAAAGGAAAAGGAACAGGGCAGCCCAGAAAGCCAACGCGGGGTCCACGGTATAGTAGTGACTTTGCTGAATATGGCCTGCGCTGAAGGCCAGCAAAAACGCCGCGAGCACCCCCATCCAGGGGCCGTTCCACCTGCGTCCAATCAGAAAAACCAGCCACAGCGTCACCGTGCCCATCAGGGCAGACACCCCCCGGCCCAGGATGTGGGTAAACTTCAACGAGGCGTTGTCGTCCAAATGAAAAGGGGAAACACCAAACAGCCCTCCGCCAATCTGGGCCAATGTCCAGAGAAGGTAGATCGGAGCCTTGCCGTAGGAGGCACGCATCCGAGAGAGATCCACCCCGACCCATCGGGCGTCTTCCACCAGGGTGGATTCATCGGGGTGAAAAGGGTGAAAATAACCGGTCTGCCGGTCGGTGCCCCAGCTCAGGCCGTAGAAACGAAACACGCCTCCAAGCAAAAGGACAACAAGGAGGGTCCCCTGCCATTCTCTCTCTGTGATCGCAAACATCAGCCGGTCCCTTTGTAGGTAGCATAACCCCTTCCATCCAGATAAGGGCCAATATACGCCCGTGTCATGATCATGTCAATGGATCGCCTGAGAGAAGACAAGGGACAATATTCAACTATGCCCTTGTCTTTTATTTTTTTATCTTCGTGAACGATAGGCCACGACCTTTCTTGGAAAATAAAACAGGAGATAACAGATATGATAGACAGACAAAGCCTGGGACAAACCGGAATGGAAGTCAGTGAAATCGGCCTGGGAACCTGGCCTCTGGCCGTACCGGGAAAAGGCTTGAACTATGGCGGAACCCCGGACGCACATGCCACGGCCGTCCTCGATGCCTACATCGAAGGCGGAGGAAATTTTCTGGACACCGCTCTGGTGTACAACCAGGTCGAACAGATCCTCGGCAAATACCTTAAACAGAGAGGCAATCGGGATCAACTCATCATCTCCTCCAAAACGCCCGGAGGTCAAACAGCCGAAACCCTGTCTCAAATTGACACAGATATAGAAACAACCCTAAAAGATTTGGGCACAGATTATGTGGACGTCTACTTTCTCCACCAACCGCCCGAAGACCCGGATGTGATGGAACAGGCTATTGAAAAAATGCGCTCCCTCAAGCGTGCCGGCAAAATCCGCGCGATCGGAGCATCGGTCAAAGGTCCCGATGTCACTGCAGAAACCCAGGCCCTGTGTGATGCGTACATCGCGACCGGTCATGTAGACGTCCTCCAGGTCGTCTACAACATCTTGCGCCAGCGAAACCTGAGCGCGATTGAAAAAGCCGCCAAAAACGGCGTCGGAATCATTGTACGCACCGTGCTCGAAAGCGGCATCCTGACCGGCACCTATGCGCCCGGCCACACTTTCTCTGACGTCGATCACAGGTCGCGGTATGACCAACAGAAACTCGACTTTGCCCTCCAAACCGTGGAAGAAATCGGCACCTTCGCCCTCCGTTCCCCCTATACAAAACTGTCTCAGGTTGCTATCCGCTTTTCGCTCAGTGCCCTGGGAATCTCGTGCATCATTTTAGGCGCCCAGAGCCCGGAGGAAGTTCGGATGAACCTGAGCACCCTGGACCTCCCTCCCTTGCCATCGGATCTGGTCGCTGAGCTACGCGCTCGCTATGGCGGCATTACCGAACAGGCAAACTTCAGTTGAGCAAATAAGGGCGTATAAAAATCACAGACATTGTTGAAACCGAGACCGAATGGAAGAAGCGCAACCATCGATGACCTATGGCGAACTCCTGAGGAACGCCAATTTCCGCACCATCTGGTTCGGCCAGATCACCAGCCTCCTGGGCGACTGGTTCAACTTCATCGCGTCCGTTTCCCTCATCGCCTTGCTCACCGGATCGGGCGTGGCCATCGGTGGGCTCTTTTTTGTACGCATGATCGCCCCCTTCCTCATGAGCCCGATATCGGGCGTCCTGGCCGACCGCTACAACCGCAAATACCTCCTCATCGCATCCGACCTCGTCCGCTTTGTCATCGTACTCGGCTTCTTCCTGGTCCGAACCTCCGAAGACGTCTGGCTCCTTTACACCCTCACCGCCCTGCAACTGGCTGTCAGCAACATCTTCTTCAACGCCAAACGCGCCATCCTGCCCGATGTGGTACCCCACCGGGCCATCGGGATAGCCAATGTCTTGGCCTCGGCCACCTGGTCTGTCATGCTGGCCTTCGGCGCTGCATTAGGAGGCCTGGTCGCCGGCACCTGGGGCATCTACCCCGCCTTTGCCATCGATGCTGTCACCTTTATCATCTCGGCCCTCTTCATCGCCCGCGTCAAAATGCGGGTCCATCCAGGTCCGCACACAAAATCACAGCAGCCAATCAGTGGCCTCCAGCAATTTCGTGACGGCTTGCGCTACCTTCGCAAGCACTCCGACATCATGGCCATTGCCTCCCACAAAGCTGCCCTGTACCTCTTTCTCACAGCAGGATACGAAGTCATCCAGGTGCGCATTGCCGAAACCGTCTTTCCCATTGGCATTGGCGGCAGCCTGAGCCTGGGCCTCCTGTATGGGATGTCAGGCATCGGCTCCGGCCTGGGCCCCATTGTTGCCCGGCAAATCACAGGGGACCGCCTGCGTGCCATACGCCTGGCCATCCTGGTTGGATATGGCCTCAGCATCCTGGGTCTCCTGGTCATCTCTCCGCTCAACACCTTTGGAATGACCCTCACCGGCCGACTCTTGCACAGCCTCGGGACCGGCATCATCTGGGTCTTCTCCACCCAACTCTTGCTCTACCTGGTCCCGGGCCACGTTCGAGGCCGCGTTTTCTCCTTTGAATCTGCCCTGTTCACCTTTTCAGCTGCCATCGTCTCTCTGCTGGTCGGAAACATCCTGGATCGGGTGCCGGATCTCACAGCCATCATCCGTTGGACCGCACTTTTGTCAACCCTGCCAATGCTGCTCTGGGCGCTCTGGCATCGACGCGGACAATTCACAAGCCCGTCGGCACAAGAGACCTGAAATCCAGTCAAAAAAAAGGCGATGCACCTGGCATCGCCACCTCTACAAAATCGATTTATAATTATGCAACCGCCACCTTCAACTGCCGTTTCTCCCGATCCTTAACTGATGTAATGAAAGTTGTCCTGAAGGTTCATTATTGACCGAAAAGTT
>JAPUJS010000591.1 GCA_027296045.1 bacterium
CTGGGGAGTTATAAATCGTTTGGGGGGTTTCGAGCTTTCCCGAATCGGCCTTATGAAGGGGAGCATTATCTGGGGTTTTACTGGATGCACAATTTTCGGACGGTTCCGTTTGAGATTTTGGGGCTGCGCGGTCTGGCAAAAAATGGGATCAGTCTGTCGATTCATGGCGGGCATGGACGAACCTGGATGTCCGACCGAAGGCGAGCTGCTCTGACCTATACCCCGCAATATATCGATCGGTTTCACCACGAATTGGGTGGGTCGATTAACGGGTTGTGGGGACTCGGCAGGATTGATTTTACAAAGAGATTGGATACCTCGGGATTTTATGTGGGGTGGGGGTTGCAATTGTTTTAGGATTTGTCTGCCGGGAGGGCGTTATGGCCAACGAGATTATCGATATTAGTCGGGGTTTTTTCGAGGATGTGGTGCGGCCACTGCTGGAACAGGCGTTTCCGGAGGAGGCACAGCAAGTCGCTTGCGGGGTGTTCGGATACGGGTCTGAATGTTTGGGGATGGACGACGAGATTTCCCAGGATCATCACTGGGGATTGCGTGTGGATATGTTGATCCCAGATGCAATTTTTAAGGCAAAGTCCGGGGAAATCCTGGAGCGTATAGGAGCCAATTTGCCAGAGACTTATGGCGGGTTTGCCCTGCGGGAAGGCCATGTGGCAGGGGCGGGGATTGCCCCGGAAAGCTTTGAGGGGTTTTTGACACGGACCATTGGGCTGACAGGGGCACCTGCGTCCTATTCCGAATGGCTGGATATGCCGGAGGAGGATATTGTCCATGTGACCAATGGGGAAGTGTGGTACGATCCGTCGGGACGATTTACGGGCGTGCGGGAAGTTCTTTCTTATTATCCCGAGCCGGTCTGGTTGCGGCGAATTTCTCACTGGTGCCGCTATTTTTCAGGGATGGGCGTATATGCGCTCAAGCGAGCAGTGATGCGAAACAACGAGGTGTATGCCACCACCTCATTTGGCCGGTCGATCAAGTGGGCGATGGAATTGACGTTTCTGTTGAACCAGCAGTATTTCCCCTACGATAAATGGCTGTATCCCTTTTTTAAAAACTTGCCCGAACTGGCCGATCAAATGGATCCGTTGATTTCCGAAGGGGTGCAATTGGGCACGGCCTGGAAGAGACGGCTGGAGATCTTAGAAGCCATCTCAGATCTGCTGGATGGACAGATGGTAAAGATGGGGATTATTTCGCCGCACCCCGGGTTTGTGGGATCTGAAACGTCGGGATATCGGCTGCTCGAACACGCCTATGCGGCGATTGTCAAGCAACTGCCTGATGAAGTAAAAAACTACGTGCCGAAGTGGGATCAGGTGTACCTGGAAGAATTTCATACCAGCTATGTGGATGGGTTGCCAATTGAGGACTGGGATCGGTTGTTGAATCTGACGGTTGTGGAAGGTAAGTAGGATGGTTTTCGTTGAGGTGCAACGACAGGTGTGAAATTTTGCAACACTCCTGAGGGATTCAGGGTGTTTTTATTTTTTGTTGAAACTCATTGAAATTCTATGGGTTATATTGGTTGTGTGAAAAAAATGACAGGTGGCACAGCCCTTGCAACAGGTCAAAACCAAACGTATTCAAGTGTCCAGGTTTTGAGACAGGAGGGCTGTGTTATGAGACGATGGTTATGGATCGGGTTGTTCCCGTTGATGATTGGCTGCGATGTCGTGGAGCCCACGTTGTTGACCGGATCGGTGGATGAAATTCCGCCCGAGGCATTTGTCAATGCGGCAGTGTCGGTGCTGCATCAGGAAGGCTATACGGTGCTGATGGCCGATCGGTTGGGTGGGATTGTGACGACGGACTGGCGGGATGAATCCAGTTTTGCGAGCCAGACGTTTTTGGATATTTCCCGCCGGACCCGTATGTCGGTGGTGATGGATTTCTTGACCGACGAATTGCAGGTGCAGATGACCAAGCAGAAAAAAGAAGGCGATCTGCCGTGGCGAAACGACGGGCTGTCGGAGACAGATCGGCAGCAGATGCGGTTGATTTTAGAACGCATTCGGAGCAAGGCCCGGGCGATTCACAACCAGCAGGGACAGACGCTGGTGGGCTCGGGTTGATATTTGCAAGACACTTGGGTACACTTTCCCCAAGTATTTTTTCCCGGTAGATCAGGTGACACTTTTGTTGCCCTGAGGTGTTTTACTCTGGGAACGAAGGATGTCAGATCGGGGATCTTATTTGAGAGAGGAGTGGATGTGAAGCGGTTTGTTTTGTTGATGGTGTGGCTGTTGTTGCCCATCCAGGCTTTTGGGGCAACACTGAGTGGGTTTGTCGCAGATCGGAGTAATGGGGAGTCCCTGCCTTATGCGAGTATTGTACTGAAATTCCCAGGGCAGCCTCCGATTGGGACATTGAGCAATGTGGACGGGTATTATGCAATGCAGCATATCCCGCCAGATACCACCTACCAGGTGGTAATTTCTTATGTGGGGTATGTCAGTTTTCAGGATTCGATGCGGTTTGAAAGCGACGAGGTGCGGCGGCTGGATGTGCAGTTAAAGCTGGAACTGATATCTACAGCGGAGATTGTGGTCACCGCAGATCGGGATGAAGAGGAGCGGATCGTTCAGCCTGGGTTTATCGAGATTGAGACGGCCCAGATCCGAGAGATGCCGGCTTTCGGAGAGACCGATATTCTTAGAAGCCTGCACATGATACCGGGGATTCAGGCGGCATCCGATATGAGTTCCGGACTGTATATCCGGGGTGGAGGGCCGGATCAGACGTTGATTTTGCTCGATCAAATGCCGCTTTACAATCCGTCCCATATGTTCGGGTTTTTCTCGACTTTTAATCCGGATGCGATCAAAGATATGAGCCTGTACAAGGGGGCCTATCCCGCCCAGTATGGCGGACGGTTGGGGGCGGTGCTGGATGTGCGAAATAAAGATGGGAATCGGAGAGGGTTTCAGGCAACCGGGGGGGTTAGCTTGATTGCGTCCCGGCTGACGCTGGAAGGGCCAACCCGGGGCGGGTCATGGATGGTTTCGGGAAGGCGAACCTATATGGATCCGATTCTGTCGGTGGTGAGGCGCAGAGAACCCAATGTGCCCAAATATTATTTTTACGACCTGAATGCCAAATTGAACCAGGACCTTTCCGATACCGATAAGCTCCAGGCTAGCGGTTATTTTGGGCGGGATGATTTGAATGCCAGGGTGGACGATGGAAATGTGCTGGTCCATCTCCGATGGGGAAATAACGGATATACGGGCAAGTGGACCCACGTATTTTCGCCTGTGTTTTATGGGAATTTTATGGTATCGGGGAGTAAGTACGAAAGCGACATGAGTTTGGATCTTTTCGACACGCCCATTCTGTTTAAAAATAGCATTCAAGACCTGACGGTGAAGGGAGATGTAGATTGGTTTGCGAGCCGAAACAATGCCCTGAGTGGTGGGTTTTATCTGACTTTTTACGATTTTCTTTTTTTGAGCGAATTCAACGCGAAAGAACACTTAAACCTGAAACAGAACTCGCGTCTGTTTTCGGTGTATTTGCAAGACGACTGGCGGCCCGGATCCGATACCCACATTCGGATTGGGACTCGCGGGAATTATTTTAGTGAGGGGAACATATATCATGTTGAACCCCGGTTCTCCGCCAGCCATGGTTTGGGGGCCAACTGGCGGGTCAAACTGGCCGGCGGGTCTTACCACCAGTATTTACAACTGGTGACTACAGAGTTGTTTAGTGGAGGAGATTTTTGGGTTCCTTTAGATGAGACGGTCCGTCCGGGACGGTCCTGGCAGGGTGTGGCGGGTCTGGAGTGGGAACCGTCTCTGCGCTATCAATTGTCTATTGAGGGGTATTATAACGATCTGGCCAATCTGGTTGTTCTGGATAACCGTGTGGCCGCCGATACGGAGGCGACGACCTCGGAAGAGGCGTTTGTAACGGGCGGGAAGGGGTATGCAACCGGAATCGAAGTGTTTTTGCAGCGTCGAACCGGGGCATTGACCGGGTGGATCGGATATACGCTGGGGTGGACACGTCGGACGTTTTCGGAACTGAACGGGGGGCGTCAATTCCCGCCCAAGTATGATCGGCGTCACGATGTGTCTTTTGTGGCGAATTATCAGCTCAGAAAGTGGTCGTTTGGAGCCAATTATATTTATGGAACCGGTCAGGCGTTCACACCGGCTTCGGCACGATATACGTTGCGTTCGCCTGCCCTGCCGGATCTGCAACGAGAGGACCTGGCATTGCCTGCCGATCGGAACAGTGCCCGGCTCTTGCCCTATCATCGGATGGACGTGAGCATCAAACGTAAATTTCGTTTGTTTGGGATGAAAACGGAGGTTTATCTCCAGGCGTTTAATCTCTATAACAGGCGCAACGAATGGTTTGTTCAGTACGATGTGGGCCAACCCGAAACCGATCCGGAAGTAGTCAAGATGTTGCCGGTGATCCCTACCCTGGGTATCAATTTTGAATTTTAAGGAGAATGTGCAATGAAGCAGTTTTTGATGGTGCTGGGTTGTTTGATCGGGTTGCTGGGGTGTCAGGCCGAACGGGATAAAGCAAGTTTGTTTGGACCCGAAGAGGTTGGGGTGTTGGTGATCGATGCCCAGTTAATTGTGGACAAACCCCTGCCTGCGCTGTTTGTCCGAGAGACGGTCGGGTTGGGCGAGGTGTATAGGTTGGGAGAAGCGGGGGTGGTGGATGCCGAGGTGGTGATCGAGCAAGATGGGCAGCGGTTTGTGTATCGGGCAGATTTGAGCGAGCCAGGACGATATATACCTCCGACAGGACCCCCCCAGGTTTTGCCACAGACGACCTACCGTTTGACGGTACGGTCCCAGGGGCGAGAAGCCCGTGCGACAACACGAACTCCGGGTCGGCTGGTGATGCGGGAAACTGTCTGGCAGAGTGAAGATGGGAGCGTGGAGCGACGGATGAAGACTTTTGAAGATGGCGAAGTTTATTCAGCGCCCGAAAATCAAATTGTCTATCAGGATGGGCTTTTGGTAGCCCGGTTTGGGGCGCTGGATGCGAAAGGCTATCAGGTGGCTATTGAAAGTTTGGATCCGAATTCCAAACTGGTTGTGGAGTCGGAATTTATCGACGATGAGAACGACGTGGACCGATACGGGAGTTCACCACCTTTTGAGATTGCAGACGGGAATTTGCCCATGCCCTGGTTTATCGTGTTTTTCGAAGGGCGCCATTTGATCCGGTTTTATGCAGTGGACGAAAACTGGTTCGATTTGATTCGGTCCGTGCCCCAGTTTCATGGAGAAGATGGTGCAATAGTACCGGGCGGATTGGCGGGCGATAATTTTGAACGGCCCCTTTTTCACGTCGAGGGCGGCATCGGGCTTTTCGGTTCGGCTTCGACGGATTCGCTGGGATTTGTGGTATTGCCCAGGCCGGGACGTTAGATTTTGCATGAAAAACTTCAGGCGTCGATTTTACAATCGACGCCTTTTTTGCGTTCTGGCATTCATACAAATAAGTAAGGAATCCCCGACACCCCTGAGAAAAGGTCTGGATTGACCGGATAGATCGCTGTAATTTAGGATCATCAAATTTGATCATGATTCGCTGAGGTTATGGGTTGGAGTGAACCCCGTGCTTTGCACGGCTGACACTTTAAAGGAAATCTGCTTGACACGGCTGCTTGTTGTGTTATGATTGCACTGATTTTACCTGTTTCTCAGGATTGTCGCGAAGGAGATATTTGATGACACCAAAAGAAAAGAAAGCCTTTTTTGAGGATCAAGGGTATCTCATTTTGGAAGGGTTTATGTCGGACAATGAGGTGGCCGAATGCCAGGAGGAGATGGATCGTTTGCACGAGGTTGCGGCAAGTCTGAAAGCAAAGGATGACCCCCGGGTCCGAAGTTTTCAGTGGGAGCCCTATGCCAAGACAAAGGAGGAGGGCGGACTGCCGGTGTTGCGGAAAATTGAACAGACCCGAGACTTTTCCGATATTTTCAAGCGTTTGGCAGCACATCCTGCACTGGTAGAAACCGTTCAGGGTTTGATTGGACCGGATTTGTTGTTGTTTCGCAGTACGTTGATGCTGAAACCTGCTTTTCACGGATCCGCCCACGCTTTCCACCAGGATTCGGCTTACTGGCCGATGGACCCGCCTGCACTGGTGACGGTGAGTATCGCGTTGACGGATGCTACGCCCGAAAACGGGTGTATTCAGGTGATTCCAGAGAGCCACAAGTGGGGGTTGCAGAAGTGGGGTCGCATTGCGCGGGATCAGGATGAGCCGATGACGGATCGGGACGATGTGGATACTTCCAAG
>JAPUJS010000592.1 GCA_027296045.1 bacterium
CAAGCGTGAAACCAGCAGCTAGACGCGCCTGTTTTATCCGATGACCAGTCATAATATATCCCCCCTGTGCGTGTAAATTCTCCGTTGACAAATATAGATAAAATTGTGAATTTGTCAACGGAGAATTTCTGTTCAAACCTACTTGTACCAGGGAAACTCATTCCATATCAATAGATTAAGAGATTTTTACATGACACTACGGTGTTTTTTTTATATCTTGCTCAGATGAAACAATAAGAACCTCATTTGAGATCCAGACATCGAGATTCTTTTATGGAACGGCTTCAGGGAATTGTAGATCGGATTACATTTCAAAATGCCGAAACAGGATACACGGTGGCCCGGTTGCAGGCGGAGGGCCACCGGGGCGATCCGGTGACGGTGGTGGGCGAGGTGCTGTCGCTAAATCCGGGGGAATCTGTGGTGTTGGAAGGGGAGTGGATGACGCATAAGCAGTATGGGCGACAGTTTAAAATTTCGTCTTATCAGATGGTCTATCCGTCTTCTGTGGAGGGAATGCGGCGATATCTGGGATCGGGGCTGATCAAAGGGGTGGGGCCCGTTACGGCCAAGCGGATTGTGAGCCATTTTGGGCAAGAGACGCTTCAGGTGATTGAGCAAGAACCCGATCGGTTGACGGAAGTGGAGGGATTGGGTGCCAAGCGGGCCCGGCTCATTGTGAAAGCCTGGGAGGCGCAACGGGAGATTCACAATGTGATGTTATTTTTGCAAAGCCACGGTGTGGGAACCGGGTTTGCAGTGAAAATCTGGAAGCGGTATGGGCAGGAAGCGGTTTCGATGATTCAGGAAAATCCCTACCGGCTGGCGACCGAAGTGTGGGGGATCGGGTTTCAGACGGCGGATGAGATTGCCCAGAAGATGGGGATAGAGACATTTTCGGAGAAGCGGATTTGTGCGGGGATTCAGCATGTGTTGAACGAGGCGGCAGATAAGAACGGGAATGTGTATTTGCCGCGAGAGGCCTTGATCGAGATGTGTATCGAAACCCTGGAGGTTCCGGGCGAAAAGGTGGGTCCTTGTTTGGACGGCCTGGTGCAGGATGAGACGGTGATTTTGGAAGAAGATCGGGTGTATATTCCACCCCTGTTTTATTCTGAAAAAGGGACGGCTACGCGTTGTTATCAGCTTTCTCAGGTGCAGCGGATTGAATTGGGGGATATCCCCCGGGAGATTGCGGCGATTGAGGCGAGAACCGGGGTGCAATTTGCCCCGCTTCAGAAACAGGCTTTGCAAAAGGTGCTTTCGCATAATTTGTTGGTGCTGACCGGGGGACCCGGTACTGGTAAGACCACAACAATCAAGGGTTTAATTGCGCTTTTGGAGGCCAGAAAAAAGCGGATTTTGCTTGCAGCACCTACCGGAAGGGCGGCCAAGCGGATGTCGGAGGCGACCGGGTATGAGGCCAAGACCATCCATCGGTTGTTGAAATACAGCCCCCAGGAGCACGCGTTTGAGAAAAATTTCGAAAATCAACTGGAGGTGGATGTCTTAATTGTCGATGAGGTATCTATGGTGGATGTGGTTTTGATGAACAGCCTGCTCCGGGCGGTTCCCATCAGCGCTTCGGTGATTTTGGTGGGCGATACGGACCAGCTGCCGTCGGTGGGGCCCGGCAATGTGCTGCGAGATATTATTGCCTCGGGGGAAGTGGAAACGGTGATGTTGAACGAGATATTCCGCCAGGCGCAAGAGAGCCGGATTGTGATGAATGCCCACGCCATCAATGCCGGCGAATTTCCGGATGTTCGGAATGTGCGGGATTCGGATTTCTTTTTTTTAGAAGTCGGCGAACCCGAACAGGTGGCGAAGACGGTTTGCGGGTTGTGCGCTTCCCGGTTGCCACGCACGTATGGTTTGGATCCCATCGACGATATTCAGGTGCTCTCTCCGATGTATCGGGGGGAGACAGGGGCCTTCAACCTGAATCGGGTGCTGCAGGATACGTTGAACCCCAATGGCCAGGAAATGATTCGTGGGGGGATGCAGTTACGGGTGGGGGACAAGGTGATGCAGGTGCGCAACAACTACGATAAGGATGTGTTCAACGGGGATATCGGTCGCATTGTGGAGATGGATTTGGACGAGCAGGTGATGACCGTGGCTTTCCAGGACCGGGTTGCGGGATACGAGTTTTCCGAATTGGACGAACTGGTGTTGGCCTATACAATTACTGTACACAAAAGTCAGGGGTCGGAATACAAGGCAGTGATTTTACCTCTGACCACCCAGCACTATATGATGTTGCAGCGCAATTTGCTGTATACGGCTATTACCCGAGCGCGGGATCTGGTGGTGATTGTGGGGACCAAACAGGCACTTGGTATGGCCGTAAAAAACAACCAGGTCGCCAAACGACACACGTCGCTTGCAGAACGCATTCGGTTGGGAGTGGAAGATCCTGGGGCGCTACGGATTCAGGAGGTTTTGTTTTGAAGATTTTTTTCCTTTTGTTTTTGGTTTTTGGTGCCAATTGGGCGGTCGAAGGTCAGGTGCGATTTCAGGATCTCATTCACAAGCGGTCGAAAGCCCCTTCCGAAGTCATTGCCATTGCTGAACGGAATTCAACATTTTCGTCCGAGGAAGTTCAATTGTTGACGCGGCGAAGCGAGTTTGATGTTTCCCAAAACAGGGGTTTGGGCAGGCGCTCGGAATTTTCACCGGAGGCTTTGGGGCGATTGGATCGACGGTCGAACCTTTCGGGAGAACAAGAACGCCGTTTGCAGGTTCGGTCGGAATTTTCGTCCGAAGAGGTGCGTCGCCTGCAGATCCGATCGGAAGCTCCTGCTGGGCGGTTGGGTCTGGATCGGGCAGGTGAATATTCCCGTATGGTTTCCCGTTTTTCCCAAATGCCTGGGGATGAAATGGGTCGATTGCTCCGTCGGTCGGAAACCGGGTCTCTGGGGCAGAGACTCCGTCGTCACTCTCTCTGGGACGCCAATGTCCGTTTTATCCAGAAGAATTCGATCCCATCCGATACCGAGCGTCGAGTCATTCAGCGTCGTTCCGGGGATTAGGTGTGCTTCGTTCTCTTTTTTCTTTTTTTCCTCCCGCTGTTCCTCCATTTCCTTTTGCTTGACAATGTATCCTTAACACGATAATTTTTAGGCGCTTGCAACCCTATTGCAAGCGCCGATGATTTTTCCTACCGGGGTTGTCCTGGAATGTGAAGGATTTTTTGATGTTGCAGGCTTATTGTTCAAGGAAACTGCGATGAATAACGGAGATCTACAGGCGCAACTTGACAACCTGATTCGAATTGGAACGGCCCTTTCAAGCGAGCGCAATCTGGATGTGTTGCTGGAGATGATCGTGGATGAATCCCGTCGGTTGACGCGGGCAGACGGGGGTACCTTGTATATTGTGAGCGACGACCGGCGGTTTTTGGAATGGAAGATTGTCCAGAACGATACTATGGACACTCGTATTGGCGGTACAAGCTCCGTCGAAGTGGATGAGGATATTTATAAGCCAGTTCCTCTGGTCTCGGAAGGGCAGATGAATTTTTCCCTCGTGTCGGCCTATGTGGCCAATACGGGTAAGACGGTGAACATTCCGGATGTGTATGAAGCCGAGGGCTATGATTTTTCGGGAACGCGGGTCTACGACCAGGCCACTGGATACCGATCCAAGTCGATGCTGGTGGCAGCTTTGCGCAACCATGAAGACGATATTATTGGTGTGCTGCAATTGCTGAATGCCAAAGATCCTGACACCGATGCGGTCATTTCTTTTTCCGATACATTTGAGACCTTTATCACCTCTCTGGCGTCTCAGGCGGCGGTGGGGATTACCAACGTTCAGTTGATACGGGATTTGCAGAATTTGTTCGACGCGTTTATTGAGACCACGGCAACGGCAATTGACGAGAAGTCGCCCTATACGGCCGGTCATGTACGGCGGGTGGCCGGGTTAACGATGATGATTGCAGAAGAGATGAACCGGGAATCGGACGGGATCTGGGGGCAGGTACATTTTACGCCCGATGAGCTCAATGAACTCCGTATTGCGGCCTGGATGCACGATGTGGGGAAGATGACCACGCCCGAATATGTGGTGGATAAGGCCACGAAATTGGAGACGATTTATGACCGAATTGGGACGGTGCGAGTGCGATACGAAGTTTTTAGACGGGATGTGGAGATTGCTGCTTTGAAGCAGAAACTGGCATTGCTGGAAAATGGAAACTCGGATGATTTTTCTGAGATCGATCAAAGGCGGAAAGAAAACCTGAAGGTTTTGGAAGAGGAAGTGGCATTTCTGGAACAGCACAATATGGGTGTGGAGTTTATGGAAGATAGGGATATTGAGCGGATCCAGGCGATTGCCCAACAGACCTATGAAATGGACGGGGAGAACCATCCTCGGTTGACCGAAGACGAGGTCTATAATCTCTCGATCCGGAAGGGTACCTTGACCGAAGAGGAACGGCAGGTGATTAACAACCACGCTGCGGTAAGTATTAAGATGCTTTCCCAACTGCCGTTTTCCAAAAAGCTGCGGTTTGTGCCGGAATATGCGGGCGGCCATCACGAAAAACTCAACGGTCAGGGCTATCCTCGGGGGCTGACGGCCGATCAGTTGCCTCTGCAGGCCCGCATTTTGGCGGTGGCCGATATTTTTGAAGCCTTAACGGCATCCGACCGACCCTACCGGAAACCAATGCTTTTGTCACAGGCGCTCAAGATTATTGGATTTATGGTGAAAGACGGGGAATTGGACAGCAAAATTGTGGACCAGGTGAAAGGGAGCGGTCTGCTGATGGCCTATGCAAAAGAGGAATTGACACCAGAGCAGATAGATATTGCGTGATCCGATCAAAAACATCCGAGAAAAAAGCCCGGCTTGTCCGGGTTTTTTTTGTCTACAATGTGGTAGAAGGACCATTTTATTTTGCACAACTATTTTTATTACAAATCTTTGTCTACTATTTTCCATACCAATTCAGCCCTAATAGTCCCCTCCCTCAGAATAGAAATATCGTTGCCGGACACATCCACAACAGTGGAAGGTTTTTTATCTGCTGCTCGACCTCCATCCAGGATCAGGTCCAGATTGGGACCCAGTTCTTTGGCGGCCATGAAAGCAGATTCGGCGGGAGGATTTCCAGACCGGTTGGCGCTGGTGCTAGTGATTGGACTTTTGAGTTGGGATAGGAGATCTTGCGTGATCGGGGCATTGGAGTGGCGCAGGGCAATGGTGGATCTCCCGCCCAGAAGTTCGGAGGGCAGGTTCGGATGGGCTTTG
>JAPUJS010000593.1 GCA_027296045.1 bacterium
GCCGTGCCGATTTACAGAGAAATCATTCGGATCGATCCTGACAATCGCCTGGTATACTTCAATTTGGGCGTTGCGCTAACAGCCCTTGGGAAGACCGAAGAAGCGATTCAAGCTTTTCAACAGGCCGTCCTGAAAGATCCCTCCGATCAAGAAGCCCGGCGTCTGTTGCAGCAGTTGCAGAGCCAGTCCTTGAGCAAATAGATGAGAAACCAGGTGTAGAGACCTTAAACTCCAGTTTGGCTATGAGCGCACAGCAGAGACGATCCGCAAGGCGTGCGAGGAGGGGTTATCTGCGGAGGCGACTATTGATCGTATTCTTGAGGTAGTCGATGCGTTCAAGAGTGATGCACCACAGGGCGATGATATGACGTGTGTGGTGGTGCGGGTGGAAGAGGTAGAGGATCAGCGAGTCGAAACGCCTCAGTCAGGAATGGTGGAAGGGGAAAAGCCTGCTCGTGGGGATTGGGAGTGGGAAGGCGGCTCACCCTATGGGAAAAAGTAGCATACACCTCTCCAGCGAGACCAGGTGGTATCCCTCCAGACGCCCTGGACACGATTTTCGACGAATATCGTCAGGTGGAGGGATCGGACCGGGAGCACAAAGGCACCGGGTTGGGGCTATCGATCACGAAGCAGTTTGCAGAGCTGTTAGGCGGCAGTATCAGTGTGCAGAACGAGATAGGCAGAGGGTCCACGTTTACGGTGCGGGTGCCGGTGGTGTATGAGGAAGGCTGAAAAAGGAAGATGCCCTTCTGAGAGATGATATGACGTGTGTGGTGGCGCTGGTGGAAGATGGATAAAAGGGTTCCTGTTTGTTTTCAATTGTACTTCCCAAAACTCGATCTTACAAAGTGCTGTGTCAGATCACACGGATAAGTGTCAGATACGAGATAGGAAATCTTTAAACCCCATACCACCTCCCTCTTATGTCACCAAAAAAAGATTGACTGCCCTCCTAAACCGGCATAAATTGCTGGACATAAAATCCCTATTCTTCTCAGTTTTACATAAAGGAGCAGGTCATGTCACATAAAGGAAACGTACAGCTCACCTTCGTAATCGTCTCCCCTCCGGAACTGGTAGCCGAAGGCGAGCGGATCTTTGTAAACCACGCGGAGTGGATGGAAAAGACGCATCACCGCGAAGGGGACAAAGCCCTACTCGTCTACGACGTCTCCAAGGCGCCCGAGCAATCTAACCCGATGGACCCTTCTTCCGAGCTCACCGGCAACACCTGTTTTATCTTGGCGGAAATCTACGCTAGCCCCGCCGGAGTGGAGGACCACTTCCAGCAAGCGGAGAGTTGGGAGGAGTTCGAGAACTTCAAGAAGTGGCTCGGTGCCTGCCAGGTCACCATCGTAACATGCGCACCTGTTGTCCACTCGCTGTGGTAGGTTGGGCTTTAGTATTTCGGAGCTGTCGCTGGCATTCCTTAGCTCTCGACACCTGGCGTGCCCGGCGCTGTGCTGGTAAATAGCACACGCCCCTTTTCAATCACAAATCCCTGCTGGATACCTGATCTGGCAGGGATTTTTAACTGTTTGTAAACAAAATCAGGTGTCTGATCATCACAAAGGGCTATGCCGAACTCCTGGGCGGCAGTATCAGCGTGGAGAGCGAGGTAGGCAAGGGGTCCACGTTTACGGTGCGGGTGCCGGTGGTGTATCAGGAGGCTTGAAGACGGAAGGGTAAGCACGACAGGCCCCGGCACAATATACCGGGGCCTTTGCTTTGACAGAACGAATACCGCCTCTTGTTACGCACCATCTACCTGCCCCAGGAACTCATTGAAAGGTCGTTTTTTTCCTACCTTGTCGCCCCATTATGGGCTTTGCCTTTCAGGAAGTCAAGATAGAATTGCTTGCTTTTCTACATCTTTCATCTCATATCCACGCATTTTTCGACGCAATGTCGGCCGCGTGATGCCCAGCAATTCGCAGGCTCTTCCTCGATTGCCACCCACAGCAAGTAACACCTGGGAAATATGACTTTGTTCGACCTCCAGTAGGGTCTGAATAGGATGCCCGTTTTCTCGTTCCGTGCAATCCCAGAGATCCAGATGATGTGTCTGAATGGCCTGCCCCTTGCAGATCAGGGCGGCTCGATACAGCACATTCTGTAGTTCCCTGAGATTGCCAGGCCAGTCATAGACCATCAACCATTCCAGAGCTTCTGGAGACACACCCGTCACCCGGCAGTCTGACTTGTGTCTCACCTGCTTCAAAATACCCCGGACAAGCTTCGGAAGATCGCCTCGGCGTTCTCGGAGGGCCGGCAGCACCAAAGAGACTTCGCTGAGCCGGTAAAAAAGATCCAGTCGGAACATTTCTGCATCCACCAGGGCTTCCAGATCGGTATTGGTCGCGGCAATCACCCGCACATCTGCCCGCACCAGCGTCCGTCCACCGATACGGCAGAATTCTCCGCGATCCAGCACACGGAGCAACTTGGCCTGTAACGAACCCGGAGCGTCTCCAATTTCATCTAAAAACAGCGTCCCTCCGTCTGCTTGCTCAAAACACCCTGGCCTCCGTTCCACAGCCCCGGTAAATGCCCCTCGTTCGTGCCCAAACAGCTCGCTTTCTACCAGACTTTCGGGCAAAGCAGCACAGTTGATCGCCACAAAAGGCCCCGTCCTTCCAGAAGCTTGATGGATGGCTCGAGCCATCAGTTCTTTTCCCGTGCCGCTTTCACCCCGAATGAGAACGGTTGCCCGGGTAGCGGCAATCGATCCCGCCATTTTGAGCGCCTGAATCATTTTTGGGCAGGACCCCACCACCATTTCTCCTTCTCTCTCCTTCCCGTCGTCCTCGTCTTTGCACACAAAAGACGACGCACCGTCCATTTTCAGTTTGGCCAACAGAGGCACCAACACGGTATCGTCCAGCGGCTTTTCCAGACAGTCATAGGCCCCCTGGGCAATCGTCTCAAAAATCAAGTGGGGGGAAAACTGAGGACACATCACTACAAACCGGCTCATACCCGAAATTTTCTTTGCAATACGCACAAACGAGACGCCATCTCCCCCAGCAAGAACGGCATCCACAAAGACCAGTTCTGGGACAAACTGTCGACAGCAGGACACGCCTTCGGTCATCGAATCGGCACATGCAACAAGATAGCCCTGGTCATGCAACCAGGCTTCCAGATCTGACTGGTGTTTGCCCTTTCTCTCAACAATCAATACGCGATCCATCATTTGCCTCCCATAAAATAGAGTGAACCCTTAGCGTCGTAATCTGAGGGATATCTCTAGCAGGAGGCATACCAAAACCTGGATCGTCTCCCTAAAAATACAACCCATTTAAACATAATATATTACACCTACACAAACATCATCTCATCAGAGTCCTGCCATGAAAAACCAGACGAATATGGGGAAAGTTGACATGGTTTTCATGGCAGAACAAAAAAAACCGGCACCCTCTGAGAAAACGAGGGTGCCGGTTTGGATGACGGGTGCAATCTTATGGTATAACGACCACAGCTACATCAGATGGATCGCTGATCTGACCACTCGAGTTGGCAGAGATGCGATAGACATACGTCTTGCTGCTTGAAATCGTCTCATCATCGTAAGGCGAACTCGACTGAGCTAGCTCAATGGTGAAAAACGTCACCGTTGAAGACTGACCCACTTCCGCCCGCTGAATCAGGAAGCTGTCGAATGCGGACGGATTGGTCCACGTCAGGGTCACCTTTTGAGGGTTGTTGCCGGAGGCCGCCACATAGGTGGCCGTGACATTTGTCGGGGCTGCGATACTGGACCCCTGTGTCGAGGTCGTCTGGGACACACTGCCCGTCCTGGAACCCTCGTTCCCATTGGCATCAACTGCCGAGATCTGATACAGGTAAGCCGTGTTGAATTCCAGATTCCCATCCTCGTAGGACCGCCGTGTAGAATCCACCTGGGTCACGGCCTCGAAACCAGAGGAACTGGATCCGGTGGCCCGATAAATGATAAAGCCTGAAAGGCCCGAAAGATCCTGGCCATTCGCATCGGTTTTGGGGGCGCTCCACAGCAGCCTAATCGTGCTTGAACTCCTCAGGGTTGCTGATAACGCACTGGGGGTTCCAGGTGCCCGAGAGTCAATTGGAACCTGAGCGGAGGCAAACAGAGAAAGGTCGCTCTGCGCACTTCCTGTGCCCAGTGCACGCACCCGATAGACCCAGACTACCCCCTCCGCAAGGGGCGAATCAACCAAAGTTGTCTGCACCGTGTTGAAGGTCATATTTGCTGTGGTCTCTTCCGGGGAGGTAAATCGGAGCACCTGGTATCCTATCAACTCCGTCTCTGAATTTGCAGACCAGCTAAGGGTGATGCGGCCAATATCGGCCGTAGCAGATACATTCGTGGGTGCCGCCAGAACGGGTGCTGGTGCTTCAGCCGTTGCAGAAACGAATGTCGACAGTTCGCTGCTAATGCTGTTGGTCCCGACCGCTCGAATGCGGTAGACAAAGGTCTGATCCGCAACAACCGGCGTATCCACATAGGTAGTTAGCACCGAAGAGAACGTCGCATTGGGGTTGACGTTTGTCGGTTCGTTATATCGCAAAATCTCATATCCTGTCAACTCAGGCTCGGAATTGGCCGACCAGTTGAGGGTGATTTTCTGGATGCCATCCGTGGCGGCCAGATTGCTTGGCACCGCCAGGCCTTTGGTGGTCACAGACACCGACTGGGACCGAGGGCCAACGTTGCCGACCGAGTCTACGGCGCTGATCGCGTAGAAATAGTTGGTCAACAGTTCAACGCTGGTGTCCTGGAATGCCGTTTGGGTTGCAGCCAGGGTGGTCAGCAACGAAAACGAACTACTCGATTCCCGAGACCTGAAAACCTGGAACGAAGCCAGACTTGTCAGATCACCGCCATTGCTGTCCTGGGTCGGTGCCGTCCAGTTCAATTGGATCAACCTGAAATTGTTATCATCCAGGGTGACAATCAGGTCCGAAGGGGCGGCAGGTGGATTCTGGTCTGCCAGGGACTTGCCGTCAATAAAGCCGGACGCTTCCCCGCGAACAATCCCACGATCGGGATCTTGAACCACCGTTTGGATTTTATAAAAATACACCTGATCCGGTTGGACATTCTGATCGATGTATTGTGTCTGTCCCGTCGTAAATATCGTATCCGACGTCACGGGCACAAAAGCTGCCTGTGTCGAAAGAGATCGCAGTACCAAATAGCCAATTAAGTTCGGCTCATCCACAGCATTCCAATTTACGGTTACCTCACCAATTCCTTCGGCTGCATTTAACCCGGTGGGAATCCCAATGGACAAAGTAGTGCCATCCACAAACGTAGAGGCCTCACCTCGCACCAGACCCTTTTCAGGATCTTGAACCACGGCCTGAATGCGATAAAAATAAACCTGATCGGCCCGTACGTCCTTGTCCACATATTCTGTCTGTCCCGTCGTAAACAGCGTATCCGACGTCACGGGTGTGAACGCTTCCTGGGTGGACGTAGAACGCAGCACCAGATAACCCAGCAAGTTTGCCTCATCAACAGGATTCCAAGTAACGGTCACTTCTCCAACTCCGGACGTCACCCGCACACCCGTTGGCGTTGGCGCCGCAGCCGTTGTGGCCAAGGTGATCGAAGCCGGTTGAGACCGGCCCCCCTCATTGGCCTCTTTATCCTGGGCGCTGACACGATAGAAATAAACCGCATCCTGTTCAAGCGAGGACCGATCCACAAAAGAAGTTGAATCTCCAGAAACCGTACCAATGAGGATAAAAGAATCCTGCGAATCTTTGGAACGGAAAACCTTGAACTCGTTCAACCCGGTCAGAGGTTGGGTGTTGGCATCGGTTAGAGGAGCCGTCCAGGTCAGGGTCACATTGCTGGTCACCTCATCTGCCACAGCAGATAAGTTGGTGGGCGTCCCGGGAGGCCGCTTGTCCTCCAATGCTTCGGCACTCACAAAGATCGAAAGTTCGCTGATGCGTCCCTCCGTGTCGATCGTATTCAATTTATAAAAATATATTTTGGCCGTGCTCAAATTCAGGGTGGTGTCCACAAATGTAGTCTGTCCCGTCGTAACTCCCAGTTCCGTCGATTCGCCACGCAACTGGACATAATCTCCAGTCGAACTGGTGGACCGAAACACCCCATATCCTTTCAGCGTCGTGCTCGCCACAGGATTCCAGGTCAGTGCGATTTGTCCGATATCTCCGGTAGCCCGAATATTCGTAGGCGGGCTCAAGGATTCGCTACCGCCGAAATTGGGATCAATCGGGTTGACTCGTTCTCGTCCGCAACTCCACATCGCCAGTAAAACCACCAGCAGCCCCAAACACCCGGCCTTAAACCGAGCCGCTTGCCAAATCTTCATAATCAACTCCTTCAAAACAGTGAGCAGCGGTGGACCCGCCACGGAACATCCCTAAAATTTCTTCTTGAGCGTGATGCCCAACGACCGCCTTTGCACATCACTGGTCAGATTCACATCAATCTTCCGATCCATCCGGGGAATATTGTCATCCACCCCGCTGAACAACAAAAGCCGAAGGCCACTGATCAAGAGCACGGCCGAAATACCAGCCGCCATTTGACTCTTGGTATCCCGATCGGTAGAACGGTCGAACAACTGATCTGCATCTTGAGGGATTGTAGCCGTCTTATACGACTCGTAAATCGTATTGGCATCCCGGCGAAAATCGATCGCCTTTTTGGCCATAAAAACACTGCCGCCCAAAAAAATTACGCCGAATGTCCTTCTGGCCGTGAAGAACGAGCGGGCTTCGGCCAGAGGGGCCATTGTAGTAATGAGCAACGCCACGACCAACAGGCAGGAAAAGACCTTCTTCAAACGCCTGTACATACACCGACTCCTTCAGACAATGAGGTCAAAAAATAACAACTTTCAATGGTGTTAGACGACAGGGAATACCCAAAGGTTTCGGAAAGAACCTTCTGAGTGATGCACAAAACGAGAGATTTCACTGAGAAACTGGAGGGAGTTCAACAAAGGGAATTGGGGAAAGGAAATCATTTCGATTCGGGGTTCTTAAACTATAATAAAAGAACGCCCTAAAATCAACCTCAAACACCCGAAATCACGCCCTTAGTCGTCATAAATCCGAACCTCAACCGGCTTCTCCCAGGACCGGGGAATACGCCAAATTCGGGTGCCTGCCAGCTTGTCGTGTAGCGTTTGCCGCTGCCGATCCCACACCACCCACAGGCCACTGATGCCAAGGGTTAGAACAAAAAGCAGGTGCTGGGCCAAAAAGCGGACCACGGCTCGTGCAAAACTCAGCGGTTCGCCCTCCTTGCCCCCCACCTGCAACCCCATTTCCTGCATCCCAATCGTCCTTCCCGTCCGCAACCAGGACGGAATCGTCCAGATCGCCCTGTAAATTAAAATACCCAGCGTCCAGATCCCCACCTGGCTCCAGGCAGCCAGATCCCCATCTGCCAGCGTACCTATAAAAGTAAAGATCGGTTCCAAAGGATCTGCACCCGCACCGCCTCGACCACCACGCCCCCCTCGACCACCACGCCCCCCTCCGGCCCCTCCGACGGCCTGGCCTTCGGGCAAAACCCCAATTTGACGCAAAATCCAGATCAACAGAAAAACAACCAATACCTGGATAAATAAATCTACAGCTCCAGCCCAAATCCGTCGAAAAATACTCGCCTTTTGTTCCTCCATCCCGTCCCCTGGCAAATCGCTTGGCACGTTCCCTTCGTCCATCCCCTTCAATCGGATGTTCAACTCCTCCCGCACCATCTCCATCCGTTCCGGATAGGCGTCCCGGTCGAGATGCGTATACACATCCTCCAGTTCCGAGATCGAGTATGTCTTTAACTGCTCTCGGTAGGCCTCATCGGCTGTCGAATGTTCGGAATCGGCCATGCTCAGTCTTTCCGATCAACCAGAGAATAAATGGTCGGGATCAACACCAGTGTCACAAGCGTTGAAACGACCAGCCCTCCGATCACCGTAAGGGCCATCGGCGCCCGGATTTCCCCACCCTGTCCGACCGGGAAAATCATATTCAGAACACCCATCGCCAAATTCATCACTTCAACGGGAAATATGGGTCCGAGAGAGGACTCGATGGCGCCCACAAAAGGTCGAAAATTAAAAATCCCCAGTGCCATTGGCAACAGTCCCAGCACGGTGGTAGATGTGGTCATCAAAATGGGACGCAGCCGCACCTCCCCGGCCTCGGCAATCGCCTCGAACTTGGGCATGCCTTCCTCTCGCCGCAGGTGGTTAATGTAGTCAATCAGCACAATCGCATTGTTCACCACAATCCCTGCCAACATAATCAATCCAATCAAGACCACCACACTCACGGTCTGTCCGGTGATCAGCAACATCAAAAACACGCCCACCAGTCCAAAGGGAATGGCGAACATGATGACAAAAGGATGCACCAGGGACTCAAATTGGGATGCCATGACCAGATACACCAGAAAAATGGCCAGACCAATGGCCAGTTTCATACTCTCAAAAGACCGCTCTCTCTCTTCGTTCTGTCCCCCAACTTTGATACTAAAATCTCCCGGAAGCTGCATATCCAGAATTTCCTGCTCAATGTCGAAAACCACCTCACTCAAATCCCGACCGTCCAGGTTGGCCGACACCAGCGCCACACGTTCCTGATTGATTCGTCTAATTTCAGCCGGCCCCATCTCCACTTGCAAATCGGCCACAACAGAAAGGGGAACCGGAGTAGGCGCATTGGACGGACTGATGATCAACCGCCTCAAATCATCTACCGTGCTGCGGTGCCTTTCCTCTGCCCGCACC
>JAPUJS010000594.1 GCA_027296045.1 bacterium
GGGGGTGAATCTGAAACGGAGCCGCCATTTATTGCCGGTGCTGCCCTGCGCCCTGGTTTTTGTGGGGTTGGCGTATCACCGGATTTTAGAGCAGCATCGGTGGGGGCTTGTATTGGGTGTGGTTGTGATGGTGGGAGGAAGTATCACGCATTTGGTTCAGGCCTCTCAGCAGTTTGTCGATAAACAAAACAGGTTGGATCAACGACCCGAATTGATGGCCGGTCGCTGGTTGGCCGAGACATTTCCCGACTCGACAAGCATGCTGTTTGATATGTATGCCTATGTGCCAAGCCAGTTTCAAAACACCTTTCGGCTGATTGGTCAAAGCTATGTGCTGGTCAACCACTTTGAACCCGATTTGTTGTTGATTCGCGATGCGACGGCACACGATTATTCCAATCGAGCAGAGGCCCCCAGGGCCCGAATGGGCGAACAGTCTTTTTTGGACCGGCACTTTTTCTACCGGTATCTCACCGAAGGGCATATTCCGACATACAGATTGTTGCGACAGTTTGACAGAATTTCGATTTATGAGCGGACCGTACCCAGGGTTCGAACGGAGGGCACACCGAAAGAGCGGTGGTGGCATCTGGTAAAATCGCATCTGAACAAACGGCATTATGGGGTCGTATCGGCGCGGTGGACAATAGGATATCTACACACTATTTGGGGGGATGAGGAGGACGCCAAACGGGAATTTCGCCTGGCCAGGGAGGCAAGCAATTTTGCCATGCGGGTCTACAAGCACGGCATCCGTGCCCTGGAAATAGGACGGGTTGACGAGGCGAAAAGTGCCTACGCAGCCGCCCTTCAGTCCACCCAGGGGCAATCTGCAGGATACCGGTCGGAAATGCGAGAAAACCTGTCGTTTCAGTATTTGAAAGCCGGTTTATTCGCCGAGGCCGCTGCCGAAGCGGATACGGCCCTATCGCTGAATCTTGCCCTGTTGAAGGCCGCATTTCAAAAGGCCGGGGCTGAACTATCCTTGGGCGGTGGGAATCGGGGGAAGCTCCTTTTTGACCAGGCTGTTGCGCGTTTTGGCCCTCAAGATGCTGGTGAAACGGTGCTTCGCATTTTGGTGGACAGGCAGGTGGGAGCGGCCCAGGATTTGTTGGACCAATATTATCCCGAAACAACACCATGAAAACGGACACGATGGTTTCGGAAATAAAAAAGAAGATCTCCATCTGGGGTGTTATTTGCCTGGTTGCATATCTGGGATATACGCTTCCGCTGATCCCGGTTGGGTCAGACAATCTCCGGGTGGCGGCCATGTTTTCGATTGACGAGGCCGATATTTTGGAGGAGTTGCGAAAACTTTATTTTGAAGATTTGTTTCAGGCCCCGTCGTTTACCTATGGGGGGGGATTGTATTATGTGGTGACGGGCATGGTTTCTCTCTATGGGCTTTTTGCAACGGCGACGGAACAGACGATTGTGTTGGCTTTAAGGAGCTTGGGCACGCTTTCCGGGGTGGGCTGTTTGTGGCTCACCTTTCGAATGGGTTGTCTGGTGTTTGATCGCACGGTCGGGATGGTCGGCGTTTTTTTGTTGCTGACGATGCCTGTTTTTCTGCGGTGGTCTGTAGATGGGCATCCCGATTTGCCGCAATTGTTTTGGATTTTGGGGGCACTTTACTTTTGCTGTTTGCTTTCCAAAAGATTTGATATGAAAGATGTGGTTTTGGCAAGTGCCTGTGCAGGGCTGGCATTCGGAACCAAATATGGGGGCGGGTTTTTACTGCCCGTCATTGGTTTGGCCGTCCTGTTGCCCGGTCAGGATGGAAGATTGAGTTTTCGAACCGGTGTGGAGCGGCTTCAGGTTGGACGGACATGGCTGGCGTTCCTCGTGATCCCGGCTGTTTTTGCAGGGATTTTTGCGTTGACAAATCCCTATGTGTTGGTTCACTTCGATTCTTTTTTGAAGACGGTGCAGATTTATCAGGAATGGATGGGGTTTGGACATACCTATCGGGCCGATCCCAGAGGGATGGTGTGGCTGGAGCTGATGGGCGCGGGTTTGGGTATTTTTCATGGGCTTGCACTTTTGACCGGCCTGGCGGTGGGCGGATATGCCGTTTTGAAACGGGGAACGGTGCCGGGAGGCCAGGGGCTTTTGCTGATCTGGTGTCTGGTCTTTGTCGGATATCTCATGGCTGAAGTGCATATCCGACGGTTGCGGCATTTGTTGCCTGTATTGCCGTGTATCTTGCTGTTTGCCAGCGCAGCTTATGTCGGGTTGGGACGCTGGTTGGTAGGTTTATTGCCCCGGGTCAAATGGATGCCGTTTGTGTTGCCGGTTTTGCTGGTGGGGTTTTCCGGCAAACAATTGGCCGGCGCAAAGGTATTTTGGGCGCATAAATATGGGCTGGTTGACCAACGGACCGATGATTTTGCGTTGGGGCATTACCTGGAGGCCGGGTTTGGAGAAGAGACCACCATTGTTTACGATGCCTATGCCTATATTCCACCCCGGTTTCAAACGGTCTTTCGTACTTTTGGCCAGTCTTATTTTATGGTGAGACACTTTAAGCCAGACCTTCTGGTGGTACGTCAGGCGATCGTAAACCGGTATCAAGACCTGGCCGATGCAGACCGGGTGCGGTTTGGGAGCGCGTCTTTTTTGGATCATCATTATTTTTATCGATACCTCAAAGAGGGCAAGATTCCCGATTATCGGCAAGTCAAAACGTTCGGGTCTTTAGAGGTGTATGCGCGTACCGGAGAAAAGAGATCGAACGCCGTTTCATGGCATGATTTGGAGCGATTGTACCATGCTGGTAAGCTCTATGATGTACGGTATGCGGCCCGGACGATGGAGAATTTGCATATCGTTGCAGGCGTTTCGGACGAGGCGGCACGGATGTCTGCGATGATAAAAGAAAGGACCGTGGACGCTGCTCAGCTGTACGATCAGATGTTGGTTCAACTGGAACAGGGAAAAATTGAAATGGTTCGGAAAAACTGGGGACAGGTGCTGACTATGATTGCGCAAAAATCGGTCGGGTATCGGGTGACAATTCGGCATCATATGGCAGACCAGTTTTTTAAACTCGGTTTTTATGACGATGCTGTCCGCGAAGCCCGGGCTGTGCTGGCGATGAACCCCAACCACCGGGCGGCCCGCTTTGATCTGGGATTGTTCTACCTGGCCCAGGGGGATATGGATCGGGCGCACAGCGCTTATAGGAGGGCCGTAGGAAAGTTCGGTCTGGATGGAGAGGCAGTCGACAGGCTCAAGGCTTTCGGTCAAAAAAAGATCCGACCGGAGGGCGCCCGGGCCATTCTGAAACAGATTTTTCAGGAGGGCAAACAGGATGGCGGATAAACAGGATCCGGCAATTCGGGTGATGCTGTTGCCCAAAGATACCAACGGGTATGGAACGATTTTCGGGGGCGTCATTATGAGCCATCTGGATATTGCCGGTGCCGTGGAAGCGCATAAACATCGGCAGGGGCGAGTGGTCACAGTAGCCATCGACAAGGTGGAGTTTATTGCGCCTGTTTATGTGGGCGATTTGGTATCTTTTTATACCGAAACCCTGAAGGTTGGACATACTTCGGTGACGGTTTCGATCGAGGTGGAAGCCCTGCGAGCCGACGGTTCAGGGACAGTGCGGGTGACAGAGGCCAAAGCGGTTTATGTTGCAGTAGATGGTGCCGGGCGTCCGGTGCCAATCCGGGAGGCCGGATGAACGGAGAGACCCTCAAGCAGGTCATCATCAATGCCGATGACTTCGGTTTGTCTTGCGGGGTCAATCGGGCCATTGTGGAGTGCTATAAAGCGGGTCTGTTGACCAGTGCCTCTCTTATGGCCAATATGTCTGCCTTTGAGGATGCAGTGCATTTGTGTACCTCCTGTCCCGATTTGGGGATCGGTGTGCATCTAAACCTGTTGCGGGGGGTGCCGGTGTGCGACCCCGGGCAGGTTGCTTCGTTGGTGAATCGGGAAGGGCGATTTTGGGGGAAACCAGTTGTGCTTTATCGGAAATTTCTTCTCAAACGCATTTCTTTGGATGAGGTCCAGCGCGAGTTGGATGCCCAGATTGCCCGGGTTCTGGATGCGGGCATTCGGGTGACCCATTTGGATAGCGAGAAACACACCCACTTGCTTTTGCCCGGATATGCGGAGCAAGTCTGTCGGGCGGCGTCCCGTTTTGATATTCGATGGGTTCGGAGCATTCGGGAATCGGTGGGCTTGAAGGGCGTTGTGAATCGTCAGGCCCGGAAGGCGTTGTTGCTGAATGCTGCAGCGTCCCGTTCTTCCGGATATTGGACCGATTACGGACTGCAGGCCGTAGACCATTCCGCAGGTGTGGCAAATGCCCCTCTGGATGTGGCTGTGTATCGGGCTGTTTTTGAATCGCTGCGGCCGGGGGTGACCGAGATTGTGTGCCATCCGGGCTGTGGGCGAGAGCCGGTTGGTGGGGTGGGACAGATGTATGTGGATCGATATTGGGAGCAGGAACGGATGGCTTTGCTGGATGCAGAGTTGAGAGAGATGGTGGATTGCCTGGAGATTCATCTCACCCATTTCGGAAGGCTTTAGACTATGGGGGAACAGATGCAGAGTGGGTCAATGGAGCTGTCGGTGGTGGTGCCGTTTTACAACGAAGTCGATACGGTTGATGAACTGTATCGGCGGCTTAAAAACGTGTTGGAAGAGTTGGGACGGGGATACGAAATGGTGTTTGTTGACGATGGCAGCCTGGACGGCACAGGTGAAAAACTGGCAGCGCTTTCCGACGCCGATTCGACGGTGAGTCTGATCCGGCTGCGGCGAAACTTCGGTCAGACGGCCGGGCTGGCAGCCGGGTTTGATTTTGCCCTGGGGGAGGTGATTTTGGCCATGGATGGGGATTTGCAGCATTTCCCCGAGGATATCCCGCTTTTGATCGCGCAAATTGATGCGGGTTATGATATTGCAAGTGGTTGGCGGAAGGATCGCGTGGACAGTTTTTTTATTCGGCGGATTCCGTCGTGGATTGCCAATCGGATGATGGCAAAGCTGTCGGGCGTGAAGTTAAATGATTTTGGAACGACGTTTAAGGCCTATCGGAAGGCCGTGATTAAAAACATCGAGCTGTATCCCGGCTTTCATCGGTTTATTCCGGCGCTGGCCAGCTGGCAGGGCGTATCTATTGCAGAGGTGCCCATTCAAAATATCGAGCGGCCGAAGGGGGTTTCCAAATATGGCCTGTCACGCTCCGTTCAGGTTTTTTTTGATTTGATCACCATCAAGTTTGTGCTGAGTTATATGAGCAAGCCGTTGCAATTTTTCGGATCTATCGGGGCTGTTTTTTTTGGGGTCGGATTTCTGGCTGCCCTGGCGATTGCTTTTTTTTATTATCTGGGCGATCTGGTGATCAACGAGCATCTGGGGAATTTAATTTTTGCGATGCTGATGATGGTGCTGGGCGTACAATTGGGCGCCATCGGCCTTTCTCTGGAAGTGGGAACCCGGACCTATTATCGGGCCAGTCGTCAAAAGATCTATGCAGTACGAGAAATTCGTTCGTCACGGGGGAAACGGTAAGATGTGCGGTATTTGCGGCATTTTTCATTTTGAATCCGGGCGGCCAGTCGACGAAGGCGTGTTGGCTAAAATGTGTCAGACCCTGGCACACCGGGGGCCAGACGATCAGGGGATGTCCGTTGTGGGTCCGGTTGGGCTGGCAATGCAGCGGTTGAGTATTATTGATGTGGCCGGGGGGCGACAACCCATCTGGAATGAGGATGGCCGGATTGGGATGGTTTTTAACGGGGAGATTTACAATTTTCAGGACTTGAGAGAAGATCTCAAACGCCGGGGGCATCGGTTCCAGACCCGGACGGATGGAGAGGTGATCGTTCATCTTTACGAGACTTTTGGAGTTGCTTGTGTGGACCATCTCCGGGGTATGTTCGCTTTTGCTTTGTGGGATGGTGGGAAACAACAGCTTTTTTTGGCTCGAGACCGATTGGGCATCAAGCCACTTTATTATGCTTTGCTGGACGGGAGCTTGATTTTTGCCTCGGAGTTGAAATCGCTTTTGGTCTATCCGGGAGTTTCTCGGGAGATGGATGTTCAGGCGTTTTCCGACTATCTTACGTTTGAGTATGTGCCGGCGCCCAAGACCATTTTTCGAGCTGTCCGAAAGTTGCTGCCGGGCGAGCATATGGTGTTGCGGGCGGACGATTGCAAGATCCATCGGTACTGGGACCCCTGTTTTGAGCCGCAACAGGGGCGGGATGAAAAAGATCTGCTTGAAGATCTACGAACGGGACTTTCGGAGGCCGTCCGGACCCACCTGGTGAGTGATGTACCCGTTGGCGTGTTGCTGAGTGGGGGGTTGGATTCGAGTGCGCTGGTGGCTTTTGCGAGTCACCATCTGGAAGACCGGGTGCGGACGTTTTCTATTGGGTTTCAGGAGTCGGATTTTAATGAACTGGATTATGCCCGCACGGTGGCGAAGGCGTTTGATACCGAGCATCGAGAACTGATTGTTGAACCCCACATGGTGCAGGATGTGGCCGAAACCCTGGTCGGGGTGCTGGATGAGCCGCTTGCCGATGCTTCGGTGATTCCTACCTATCTGGTGTCGCAACTGGCACGGCAGGATGTGAAGGTGGTCTTATCGGGGGATGGGGGAGATGAATTATTTGGGGGATATCGCACGTATAAGGCCTATCGGATCGCACAGGTGTATCGAAAAGTTCCAGGGATTGTGCGAAGGGGAATTCGGGAACTGGTTCAGGCACTGCCTGCATCCGAAAAGGATTTTGATCTGGTGTTTCAAGCCAAGAAATTTACGGCCGGAGTCGAGGCAGCTCCCGAGATTGCCAATACGCTCTGGTGGGGAGCCTACGGAGAGGATTTGAAATCGCAGTTGCTTTCCGACGATGTGAAAGCAAGTCTGGCAACATACGAACCCTTTGCCCCGATTTTCGAGCATCTCAAGACCTGTTCTGCCCCAGATGCACTGGATCGAATTTTTTATCTGGATTTGAAGCTGTATTTGCAAGACGGTTTGCTGGTGAAGGTGGACCGGGCCAGTATGGCCAATTCGCTCGAAGTTCGCCTGCCTTTTCTGGATCATCCGTTTGTGGAATTTGCCACGGGCATTCCCAATGATCTGAAGGTGAGGGGCTTGCACACCAAATATTTGCTGAGAAAGGCGCTGCGGCCTCTGGTGCCGCCGGCGATCTGGAAGCGTGGGAAGCGCGGGTTTGATTTGCCGCTCGGTCGCTGGCTTCGGGGAGAACTCCGGGAGTTCGCAAGGGACGCACTGCTGGGGGGAGGCCTGGAGGATTCGGGGCTATTTCAACCCGGTTTTATCCGGCAGATTTGTGACGAACATTTTGCAGGGCGTCACAACCATCGCCAATTGCTCTGGCCCTTGATCGTATTTGCCAACTGGAGACAGCAATACGCTTAAAAAGAATGCCGATATGTCCGACATACGCCCGGTTCTGATTGCCCGATTCACCCGTTTGGGTCGGTTGGCCGGGCTTTTTGTTCGCATCAAGCTGCGGATTTTCCCACTTTTCGATCTGGCCGAGCAGGTTCCCTTGAAAGGAAAGGTTCTGGATCTGGGGTGTGGAAGGGGTTTGCTGGGCCTGGCGCTGATGTTGATGTCGGAGCACCGGCAGGTCTTTGGGATGGATCTGGATGTGGACAATGTGGCTCGGACTGTAGGTGCTTTCGCCAGGCGTGGAAGGTGCGTGGTGGGCGATTTGCAGCACCTGCCGTTCAGGGGCTTGTTGGACTGTATTGTGCTAAGTGATATTCTATACCTGATTCCAAATGCGATGCACGGTGCCATTTTGAAGGCCTGTTATGGGTTGCTGGCGCCGGGGGGGGTGTTGTTGTTGAAGGAGATGAATACCAGGCCGCGGTGGAAATTTATCTGGAACTGGATCCAGGAGACGGTGGCCGTAAAAGTGGTGGGCTGGACGTTGGGCAACCGGTTTTATTTTCAAGACCGGGCGTCGTTTGTGGCCCTGATGCGGCAATGTGGATTTGAGGTTGAGGTGATTCCTCTGGATCGAGGATACTGGTATCCACATATTGTGTATAGAGGGGTAAAAGGGGATGGGTGATCGGAAAGAGGGGCTGTGCGCACTCTGCGGCAGCGATGCGATCGAACACCGTTTTCGCTTACGAGAGCCGCTTTCGCACCGCCCCTACCAGATTGGCCGGTGCCAACGGTGTGGGTATACCTTCA
>JAPUJS010000595.1 GCA_027296045.1 bacterium
CAGAGACAGAAGCAGAAGCAGGCACAGAGACAGAAGCGGAAGCAGGCACAGAGACAGAAGCGGAAGCAGGCACAGAGACAGAAGCGGAAGCAGGAGTAGATGAGCAGCCTGAGGATAACGGATCGGCTGAGGAAGCTTCGGAAGAAGCGGGTGATGCGGACGAAGTTGTCGATACGGTATCTGAATTATAAGGAGGAGCTGATTGGCCAAGCGTAGCACAAAAGAAACGAAAAAAAACGAAAGCGCCCCCAAGAAAAAACGTGTATACGAGATAGCCCGGGAATTTAACCTTTCCAGCGTGGCGATGGTGGAGCAGATTCGGAGTCTGGGTTTTGAAGTCAAAAACCATATGGCTGTGTGTACTCCGGAAATGGTTGAGGGCATTCAGAAAAAATTTGAAGAAGAACGCAATGCTTCTCGACAGGAAATGAAGCGAAAGGATCAGCAAAAAGAGGCGCGTTCAAGCCAGATCCGAAGAAGCCAGACTGCCAAGAAAGCATCCAGGCCGAAGGCGAGAGAATCCAGTACTTCGGGCGGGCCCTTGCGAGCGCCTCGTCGACGCAGGAGGGCAACTCGGGAAATCTTGCCGATTGTCGAACATGTCGAAGATCTGATTCCGCCACAACCCGAAATACCGAAGCCCCCGACAAAACGCAAGAGAAGGGGAAAACCAAAGCCCGACGAAAAACAAGAAGCGACACCCCCAATGCCGGTGGGACAACCTGCTGCGGCTCAAGCCCGACCGTCTAAGAAAAGGCGCCGGAGGCGCAGCCGACCACAAGTTGACGAACGGGAAGTGGCCGAAAGCGTTCGACGAACGCTTGCCCAGATGTCTACGGGCGGTCCCACCCGCGCGCGTCGGAGGCAGCGTGAGGACGATGAAGAGGTTGAAGAAACCGGTGAAGTGCAGGTGTTGAAGGTCAATGAATTCGCCACAGTCGGCGAGTTGGCCACCCAGATGGACGAGCGACCGACGGAGGTGATCACCAAGTGTTTGCAACTGGGCATGATGGTGACTATCAACCAGCGATTGGACATGGACACCATTTCCCTGGTGGCCGACGAGTTCGGATTTGGCGTGGAGCAACTTGAACAATATGGCGAAGAGTTGCTGGAGGAGATTGAAGTCGAAGACTCCGAAGAAAATTTGAAACCCCGTCCTCCCGTTGTGACCATTATGGGCCACGTCGATCATGGCAAAACGTCTTTGTTGGACTATATTCGTAGGACCAACGTGGTTGCAGGAGAGGCTGGAGGGATTACCCAGCATATTGGTGCCTACCACGTAGATATCAAAGATGGCCGGACCGTGACGTTTCTGGATACGCCGGGCCACGAAGCATTTACCGCGATGCGTGCTCGGGGAGCGAAAGTGACGGATGTGGTGGTGCTGGTTGTTGCTGCAGACGACAATGTCATGCCGCAAACCGTGGAAGCTATCGACCATGCTCGGGCTGCGGGCGTGCCCATTGTGGTGGCCATCAACAAAATCGATTTGCCCACCGCAGATGTCGAAAAGATTAAACGGGGACTGACCGAGCACAATGTCATTGTGGAGGGCTTTGGCGGTCAGGTCCAGTGCTGTGAGATTTCTGCTACGACCGGTCAGGGAATTGACGACTTGCTCGACTTGTTGGCCCTGGAAACCGATCTTATGGATCTAAAATCGAATCCAGACAAGCGTTCCAAGGGCACCATTGTCGAGGCCAAACTCGATAAAGGACGTGGCAATGTGGCCACTGTTTTGGTGCAGGAAGGCACGTTGCGGGTTGGCAACCCATTTGTCTCTGGCATCTACAGCGGGCGCGTCCGTGCCATGCTCGATGAGCGTGGGCATACCATCGAAGAAGCCGGTCCCTCCGTCCCGGTTCAGGTTCTGGGGTTGGGCGGACTCCCTCAGGCCGGGGATAATTTCTATGTCCTGGAGAATGAACGGGAAGCCCGCAATATCAGCCAGAAACGGCAACAGTTGCGCCGGGAGCAGGATTTTCACCGTGTGAAACGCATCAGCCTGGCCGATATCCACAACCAGATCGAAGCCGGCCGAATGGAAGAACTGCGGCTGATTCTGAAGGGCGATGTAGACGGCTCTGCCGAAGCACTGGAAGATGCATTGACCAAACTTTCCCACGAAGAGGTGCATCTGACGGTGATCCACCGAGGGGTTGGCGCCATTTCGGAATCGGATGTATTGCTGGCTTCGGCCTCCGATGCCATCATCATCGGCTTCAATGTGCGTCCCGATACCAATTCTCGGCAGATGGCTGCCCGTGAGCAAGTGGATATCCGCCTTTACCGGGTTATTTATGAAGTCGTCGAAGATGTCAAAGACGCGCTTTCCGGCCTGTTAAAACCCCTGATCGAAGAGAATGTGCTGGGTGCAGCACAGGTCCGCGACCTCTTCCAGATCTCTCGGATTGGTACTATTGCCGGTTGTTTTGTGGAAGCCGGAAACATCGCGCGAAGTGCCCAGGTTCACGTCGTTCGGGACGGTGTTACGGTCTATGACGGCCGGTTGAGCTCCTTAAAACGGTTTAAAGACGATGTGCGAGAGGTGCAATCGGGAGTTGAGTGCGGAATTGGCATTGAAAATTTCAATGATATCAAGGTCGGCGATGTGATCGAGGCCTATGAACTGATTGAAACCACACGAACGCTCTAATGATTGTGGGCATCTGTCAAATAGTGCTTTATCTGCCGGACAGCGGGTCTTTGAAACAAAAAAGAAGCCTGTTGAAAAGTCTGATAACGCGGGTGCGCAATAAGTTCAATGTGTCGGTTTCCGAAGTAGGCGACCAGGATCTTTGGCAGAAAGCGCAAATTGGTGTGGCCGTTGTAACCAACGACACCCGGTATGCCAATCAGGTGCTCTCCCAGGTGGTCAACCTGGTCGAGAGGCAAGATCGCCTTGAACTGATCGACTATACCCTGGAGATGTTGTAATGCCATCCCATCGACCGGCCAGTGTGGGAAAAGCGATTCAAAACGAATTGAGCGAGATTCTGCGCACGGAAGTGAAAGATCCACGGTTGGGGTTTGTCACCGTCACGGCTGTGCGGATGAGTCGGGATCTCAAAACGGCCAGGGTCTTTATCAGCGTGATGGGAGAAGACGAAGAACGCGAGGCGACGCTTGCGGGTTTACACCATGCACAATCCTTTATTCGTCGTTTGATCGGACAGCGTGTCCGGCTGCGAAATACCCCGGAGCTGCTGTTTGCCTACGATGATTCTATGGAGCGGGGTGCCCGGATCGATTCCCTGCTTGATAGCCTGTGATTTTGAGGTCTGTATCCTGGACGGCTTATTACCGGTCGACAAACCAAAGGGCATCACGTCACACGATGTTGTCGATCGGGTCAGACGTATCTGTGGGCTCAAGAAAGTGGGCCATACCGGCACCCTAGATCCGATGGCAACAGGGGTGCTGGTACTTTGTTTGGGCACTGCTACGCGCTTGAGCCGGTTTTTGGTGGGCCACGATAAGTGCTACCGGGCTCAGATCCATTTGGGGGTCACTACCGATACGTTGGATGCAGAGGGACAGGAGACCGGGTGTTCGGAACAGGTTCCAGAAACAATCGATCAAATTTTGCCCCATTTACAGCATTTTATCGGAGAAATTGAACAAATTCCTCCCATGTATTCTGCTCGAAAAATAGGGGGTACGCGTCTGTATCAGATGGCCCGAAAAGGGCAAGAGGTAGAACGTAAGGCGCAAAAGGTCTTTATGCACAGGCTGGAAGCGCTCTCTTATATCCCTCCCTTACTCACCCTGGACATGACCTGTTCCAGCGGCACTTATGTTCGCACTCTGGCGGATGATCTGGGACAATCGCTTGGATGCGGAGGTCATCTATCTGGATTGCGTCGAACGTCTTTGGGACCTGTTTCTCTTGCCTCTTGTATCTCTTTGGACTGTTTGGCGTCTATGGATGCCGATCGGCTTCAGGGCATGGTGATCGAGCCAAACGTGGCGTTGAAGTCGATGCCCAGCCGACATCTCAACGGCGAGGAACAGGTTCGGTTTCAGCACGGCAACCCTATCCCTGTTTTGAACATGCCCTTTCAAGAGCAGGCATTTGTTCGGGCGCTGGATGTACATGGTCGGCTTCTGGGCATTGCGAAATGGGATGGTCAAGTTGCGCTTTTAAGACCCGTATGTGTATTCCCAAATCAGGAAGGCTAACCTTTCCCCCATGCGCGCCATAACCCTTGTGGACCCCCTAGATTTGCCCCATCCGGTTGTGACGGTGGGCACCTTTGATGGGGTGCATGTGGGACATGCCGCCGTTTTGGAAGCCGTTCGGGCCGAAGCGGGGGCAAAACAGGGGACTTGCGTTGCCGTCACCTTTGATCCTCATCCCCGTCAGGTGATCGATGGCGTCCAGGCACCCCCGATTCTGACAACGCTGGCTGAAAAGACCTGGCGGATAGGAATGCTGGGGGTGGATCTTTTGGCTATTGTGCCTTTTACCCAATCGGTCCGAGAACTCAGTCCACAGGATTTTGTGCATCATTTTCTGGTGGAACGGCTCGGGGCTCAAAGTGTGATTTTGGGGTATGATCACGGTTTTGGGAAAGACCGGGCAGGGGGTCTGGAAACCATGACGGCTCTGGGAGATCGGTTTGGGTTTTCGGTGCATTCGGTCCCGCCGACCCTGGTGGATGGCAACCCAGTTAGCAGCACCCGGATCCGCACGGCATTGGCACAAGGAGATCTGGACGGTGCCACCCAGCTCATTGGCAGCGGTTATCCTCTCATGGGGCAGGTTGTCAAAGGGGAAGGTCAGGGAAAACAGTTGGGATTTCCGACAGCCAACCTGGTCTTTGAAGATGCAGGTAAATTGTTGCCCCAACCCGGTGTGTACGCCGCCAGAGTTTTTCTGCCCGAACCCAGATCGGCAGTTCTCAACTTTGGTCATCGGCCTACCTTCCGGGGGACGCAAAAGACCTTCGAAGTCCATATCCTGGATTTTGAGGGGGATCTGTACGGTCAGACCCTGAAGCTAGAATTGTGTCACTGGCTTCGGGCCGAACAGAAGTTTGAAAACCTAGAAGCACTTGTCCGGCAGATTCAATCGGACACGGAAACCACGCGGCATCTGTTGTCGCAAAAAGAAACAACGCTTTTACGGAGGTAAAACCAATTGGCGTTAACACAGGAAAGAAAAGCAGAATTGATTGCCACACACGGTAAGAATGAATCGGATACTGGTTCGACTGAAGCCCAAATCGCGCTTTTGACCGAACGGATTCAAATTTTGACCGGACATTTTCAAATCCATAAGAAAGACCACCATTCCCGCAGGGGACTGTTGAAGCTGGTCGGCCAGCGCCGGCGGTTGATGCGGTATTTGCAACGCAAAGATCTGGTAGGCTATCGAGCCCTCATTGGAAAACTCGGGATTCGGGGATAAGTCTTTCGAAATAGGCCTGTTTGATGTGGTCGGCAGCATTCCCGGTAATGTCCTGAAAAACAGGAGAATTGGGACGCACGAACAGGTTGCGCGTATGCATTGAGGAGTGATGAATGATTGAACATGTTGAATTAGACTTTGAAGGACGACTCCTGAAGATCGAAACGGGAAGGGTGGCAAAGCAAGCACACGGCGCTGTCTGGATGCAATATGGGGAAACGGTTGTGCTGGTGGCTTGTGTTGCAGATTCAAGAGTATCTAATTTTGATTTTTTCCCCCTACAGGTTGATTATCGAGAGAAATTCTATGCCGCAGGTCGGATCCCGGGCAATTTCTTCAAACGGGAGGGTGCCCCTTCTACGGCCGAGAAATTGAATGCAAGGCTCATCGACCACCCGATTCGTCCGCTGTTCCCCAAGGCGTTTCATTATGAAACGCAAGTATATGTGACGGTCCTGTCGTATGACGGCCAAAACGATCCGTCCGTGCTTGCCGTGACAGGCGCGTCTGCTGCTTTGGGGATCTCGGATATTCCCTTTGATGGTCCCATCGCTGCGGTGAGCATTGGGCGGATTGACGGGGAATTCCGGTTGAACCCCACAGCGGATGACCTCGATGAGAGCGACTTGAATATTGTTGTGACCGGAACGCGAGATTCCTTGCTCTCTGTTGAAGGCGAGTTTCATGAAGTAGCGGACAACGATGTGGTAGAAGCATTGAAAGTGGCTCATGAAGGCATTATTCGGTTGATCGAGGCACAAGACGATTTGATCGCTCGTGCTGGAAAACCGAAGCGGGAAGTGATCGAAAAAGAAATCGACGAAAACCTGGTGGCTGCGGTCACAGAGCTGGCACAGGAGCGAATCCAGGAAGCGAATCGGACTATCGGTAAAGAAGACCGGACCAATGCCTTGAAAGTCATTGGCGACGATGTCCAGGAGAAACTGGCCGAGGAGTTTCCCGAATCGGAAGGCACCATCGCCGATCTGGTTTATAACCTGGTCAAAACCGACATGCGCCAGATGATTTTGGAAGAAAATTTGCGCATCGACGGCCGTTCTTTAGATGAAGTACGCCAGATCGATATTGAACTGGGCGTCTTGCCTCGCGCGCATGGGTCGGGGCTGTTTACACGTGGGCAGACGCAGGCTCTGACCACTGCCACCCTGGGCAGCAAGATGGATACCCGGATGGTGGATGATTTGGAAGGAAAGTCGTTTAAAAGCTTTATGCTCGATTACAACTTTCCCAATTATAGTGTGGGAGAAACCGGACGGATTGCAGCCCCTGGCAGACGAGAGATCGGACACGGCTCTTTGGCCGAAAAGGCGCTGGAGCCTGTGATTCCTTCAGAAGAACATTTTCCCTATACGATTCGGTTGGTTTCCGAAATTTTGGAGTCAAACAGTTCCAGTTCGATGGCGACTGTATGCGGCGGTTCTCTGGCCATGATGGATGCCGGCATTCCCATCAAAACCCACGTTGCCGGTGCCGGAGTTGGACTGGTAGTGGAAGGCGATCAGTGGGTGGTTTTGACCGATATCTTGGGCGAAGAAGACCACCTGGGCGATATGGACCTGAAGATTGCAGGGACCGCCGATGGGCTCACGGCCATTCAAATGGACATCAAAATTGGCGGCATTAGCTTTGATATTCTACAGGCCGCTTTTGACCGCGCCCGTGCTGCTTTGAACCATATTCTGGGATTGATGAACGAAGCTATTTCCAAACCCCGGGAAAATCTGTCGCAATATGCCCCAAGAATCTTGTCGATTAAGATTGAGCCCTCCAAAATTGGTGCCGTCATCGGTCCGGGTGGTAAGACCATTCGCAGCATCGAAGAAACCGGTGCCACCGTATCGGTTGAAGATGACGGTATGGTGACGGTTACCTCTGTTGACGCGGCGGCCGGAGAAGAGGCGATGGGCAGGATCCGAGCCCTGGTCGAAGATCCTGAAGTTGGGAAAATGTATGAAGGTACTGTGCGAAGGATTACGGATTTTGGTGCCTTTATCGAGATTTTGCCCGGCAAAGATGGTCTGTGTCATATTTCCGAACTGGAGCACTTTCGGGTGCGTAAGGTAGAAGATGTGCTTCAAGAGGGAGAAAAGACACAGGTGAAGGTGATTGGAATTGACGATCAGGGGAAGATTCGACTTTCTCGTAAAGCCCTTCTTGAAGCCCCCGAAGGGGGCTCTAAGGAGGATGGACAGCGGCGGACTCAAACGCCAAGACGATAGCTGGTTTTTAACCGGGCGAAAAAGACGATCGGTGAAATTCCCGGTCGTCTTTTTCGCTTTTGGGGCCAAAACGCAATATGGGCAGGAGGCCTGATCTGGTGTTGAGTGGAAATTTTCAGAAGACACAGTTGGAGAATGGGTTGCGCATTGTGACCGAGCAAGTGCCTTATGTACGTTCCATCTCTCTTGGCGTTTGGATCGAGGTGGGATCCAGGGATGAACAAAAAGAAGAACAGGGAATCTCCCACTTTCTGGAACATATGTTGTTCAAGGGCACGGTCCACCGAAATGGGTTTGAAATTGTCCACAGTTTGGAATCACTGGGCGGCGGCCTGGATGGGTTTACCTCCAGAGATTTGACGTGCTATTATGCACGCTGCCTGGATGAACATGCCCCGGTTGCCATCGAAGTGCTTGGAGATATGTTGCAATATTCTCGATTGGATCCAGATGAGATTGAAAAAGAAAAACGGGTGGTTCTGGAAGAAATTCAAAGTGTCGAAGATACCCCCGACGATTGGATCCACGATCTGTTTGCCAAATCGGTGTGGGGAACGCACCCGATTGCCGAACCCATTCAGGGCACACCCCAGTATGTGGTGGAATTTACACGGGAGAGGTTGTGTCGCTATCTGGAAATGCACTATGTTCCAGAGCGCATCGT
>JAPUJS010000596.1 GCA_027296045.1 bacterium
GTGGCACCTACCACCCAGCCCACCAGATGACCGTCCAGGTAGGTCTGGCAGAAAATCCCGCCGGCAAAACAGCAGGCCACAAGGAGAGAAGGACGTCGCATCAGATCCCAAGAGAGATTTTTTCACGGAATACTCGCACCAATTTCCTGGAAAGTTCTGCAACTCCTGTACCGGTCTTAAGTTATTGGAAAATCAGCAACTCACTCAGAATCGGGTGAACATCTTGTTCCAAACAGCCCTTCTCAGAGAAACAAATGGTTCCCCTCCGGGATATTCGTTTGACAATCCCTGTAGGAGATGGTATATTTTGCAAATCCGGTCAATCAGTCCCAACTGTAGCTTTTCTGAGAGGTTAGGTCACTCCGGGTGCCGGTTCTAAATCACCTCACGCTGGGGCGTTATCTCCCAGGGGAATCCCTGTTTCACCGTCTGGATCCCCGTGTCAAATTGGGGGCTCTTGCGGCACTGGTGGGCATTTTATTTCTCAGTCGCTCTCTGGGCATCCAGTTGGGCCTGTTGGTATTTCTGACCCTGTGTGGTATCGGCTCCAGGTTGCCCCTCCAAATGATCCTGGGGAATTTGCGGCCCCTGATACCCATCCTGGCACTCACGCTCTTTTTTCATGCCTTTTGGACACCCGGACAGGTTCTCTTTACATTTCCAGACACGAAGTTTGCCCTGACCTGGCAAGGCCTGCAGCAAGGTATTTTTCTGTCTCTTCGCCTATCGTCCCTGGTCATCGGCACGGCACTGCTCACACTGACCACATCTCCACTTGAACTGGCAGACGGGCTCGAACGCATTTTTCGCCCCTTTCAAAAAATCAACCTGCCGGTTCACGAACTGGCCCTGACCCTGACGATTGCACTACGCTTTATTCCGATTCTTGTGGATGAAGCGAATCGGATTTATGAAGCCCAGCTGTCTCGCGGAGCAGATTTTAGCGGCCATCCCGTTCGCCGTCTCAAGCGCTTCATGCCGCTGCTGCTCCCTTTATTTGTGGCCGCTTTTCATCGCGCCGAACGCCTGGCCTTTGCCCTGACAGCCCGCTGCTATCAAGGCGATGCCTCTCGAACGCAGTTTCGACCGCTGGTGCTCACATCGCTGGATTACGCCGTCCTCTCCGGTGTTTTTCTGTTGACTGCTCTGATATTGATTCCGACATTTTTGTAAATGCAACGAAATATTCGTTTGGTCCTGGAATATGACGGCACATTTTTTAAAGGCTGGCAGATCCAGCCCAAACAGCGCACGGTTCAGGGAGAATTAGAAGCGCGGTTGGAACGGCTCTGTAGCCAGCCCATTCGCGTCATTGCATCCGGTCGGACAGACACAGGTGTCCATGCCCAGGGGCAAGTGGTCAACTTCAATTGGGACAAAGACATCTCCCTTGAAAGACTGCAACATGCCCTCAACGGCATGCTACCGGCCGATATCGCCGTCCTTGGCGCCGATGAAGTCCCTCCAATATTTCACGCCCGATTCGACGCCAGGCGACGCACATATCTCTACCAGATTCGCCATCAAAAACAGGCCCTCGGCCGGGACCAGGCCTGGTGGATTCGCCGCCCTCTCGATGTTGCAGCCATGCAGGAAGCAGCCTCCGCTCTGGTGGGTCACCACGATTTCACATCTTTCTGTGTGGCCGCTTTTGAGAAAGAAAAAAGGGATTGTCGGGTGTTTGATTGCACCTGGAAAGAGCTCGAAAACGGCCTCCAATTTCGCATCGAAGCCAATCGGTTTTTACGTGCCATGGTGCGCAGCATTGTTGGCACGCTGGTTGAAATCGGCAGGGGCATTCGCCCCCCCGGCGCAATGTCCCAGATTCTGGCAGCCCAAAACAGACAATCTGCAGGAGAATCCGCTCCGCCCCAGGGCCTCTTTCTCAACAAGGTCTTGTATGTCGAATAGGACAACCCGTCGTGTTGTGTCTGAATCTGTTCCTCTATCTGGGTCTTCTCCTGGGAGCCATAGCCGATACGGAGTCTTCAGACGCAAATCGGCCGGCCGGAATAGAGACCACCAGGCGCAATGCCATTGTTCAGGCCATCGAAAAGGCGTCTCCGGCGGTTGTCAGCATTCACACGGCCCATGCCTTGAAAGAACATTCTCGCTGGGATCCCATCTTCGATTTTGCATTTCCGATCCCGGCAGTCAAAACCATACCGGGCATCGGCTCGGGTTTTGTGATTCGGGAAGATGGCTATATTTTAACCAATAGCCATGTCGTGGAAGGGGCCACCGAGATTTTTGTCACTTTCCCCGACGGACGTCGATTTGAGGTCATCGACGTCTATATCGACCGCCCCCTGGATCTGGCAGTGGTTCAAATAGACGCCGAAGACCTGCCTGTCGTTCGCTTGGGCGATTCGGACGAGATCATCATTGGGGAATGGGCGATTGCCCTCGGCAATCCGTTTGGGCTCCGGTTTGAAGACCCCAAACCCACGGTCACCGTCGGGGTCATCAGCGCCATCAATCGGGACGTCCGCCCCCAGGAAGGCGAACGCGCCTACCAGGCCATGATCCAGACAGACGCCTCCATCAATCCGGGAAACAGCGGGGGGCCCCTGGTTAACAGCCTGGGAGAAGTCATCGGGGTCAACACCTTTATCTTCTCTCAAACGGGAGGATCGCTTGGAATTGGGTTTGCGATGCCCATCAACCGGGCCATCACCGGGGCGCAACGACTCATTGAACAGGGCAATCGGGATTTCTGGACCGGGATCGAGATTCACGACATCAACCCCATCATTGCCCGCACCTATGGTTTAAGTACCATTCGAGGGGCATTGATTACGGTGATCGAGCCCCTCAGTCCCGGCGAAAGTGCCGGCGTTCTTCCCGGCGATGTAGTTGTCGAAGTCAACAGCACGCGCATCACCAAAGCCGAAGATGTCTTGAAAGCATTCCTCAACGCCAAAGTGGGCGACATTTTCTCACTCACTATTTTGCGGGGCAGGCAGTTGTTGAACAAAAGCCTGATCCTCGAACAACACCCCTTAAGCGAAGAAGGAAATTGAAATCTCTCGCCGTCAGAAACAGGAGTGAACGATGAGAGCACGATCCGCGGTGCCAAGCCTGGTAACCATTTGCAGTCTTTTCTGCGGTTTTCTATCCATCTTTTACAGCGTCAATGGCAAATTGGTACCCGCCGCCTGGCTGATTGTAATTGCCGGTTTCATGGACGCCTTCGACGGCAAGCTGGCCCGACTTTTCGACACTCCCAGCAACTTCGGTGGCCAGTTCGATTCCATCGTCGATATCTGTTCGTTCGGTGTCTCCCCCGCCGTGCTGATGCTGCACTACTATGCCAACCTGGGCACCGTGCTCTGGATTCCGTTTTCTGCCTGCTTTCTGTTTCTGCTTTGCGGCTCCCTTCGTCTTGCCCGATTTAATATCCAGCTCAAAGGATTTGAAAAAGGAAATTTCACGGGCCTGCCGATTCCATCTGCTGCAGGTGCCCTTGCAGCCTATGTCGTTTTCACACAGGGGGTTTGGAGCAGCGAGCACGAACTGCGTGTGGCCATTTCGTTGTGTGCAATGCTCTCGTTCTTGATGATCAGCACATTCGAATATGAAGTCTTTCCCAAACTGTCATTGGAAACCACCAAAGATCGGCTCAAACTGCTCGCGATGCTCTCCGTGATTGTCATTATGGTTTTTTATACCGATGAATTCTTCTTCCCGCTAGCACTCGGCTACGCCCTCTCAGGGGTCGCCCGCTGGTTGTTCAATCTGGTGACTGACCGGGAAGTGGCAGATATTCGAAACGAATTGTAAGGACAACCAATATGGGAAAAAGAAGCATCGGCTTCTTAATTATTGCAATTTTTGTCGGGATTCTGGCAGGAAATATTGTCGGGGTAGTTTTAAGCGTTGTTTTTGAAAGCCTGGGGCTCCAGAACAATGTGGTTCAAAAAGTCCTGGTCGACCCGCTGGTCGAATACGAGTTTTACCCCACCCGGCTCAATTTAATGATCTTGACCCTCACTTTCGGATTTTCACTCAACTTTAACATCCTCAGTTTGCTGGGCATTGGAACGGCCTGGTATTACGTGAAATATTCTTATTAAGTTCCGGGTTTTGAGCTCCAAGTTCCGAGTGCTAAGAAAGCGTGGAACTCGAAACCTGAAACTCAGGAGGAAACACCATGTTTGGAATGGGCCCCTGGGAAATCCTGGTCATCTTACTGATTGCACTGCTTCTGTTTGGTGCCAAACGCATTCCCGAAATTGCACAGGGATTGGGAAAAGGAATTACCGAATTTAAGCGCGCCGTCCGAGACGTGCAGGGCGAAATTGAAAACAGCGTAGAGGCATCGCCTCCGCCGGCCTCCCAAAACACCGTCTCGCCCAATCCCCCATCGGGTTCGGAGAGCCCCACAAAGTCACCGTAGGGAGGGTGCGTGACCCAGGATGCAACTGCGCCCCTATCCGAGCAGTCGGCAGAAGCCATTGCACAAGCCATTCGGTCTGGCCAGACGACTGCCCAAAAGGTCGCAGAATCAACGCTCCATCACATTCGGCAAACCGACGATGAGATTCACGCCTTCCTGACCCTGGACGAAGAGGGCGTCTACAAACAAGCAGAAGCAGTCGACCAAAAGATCTCCAACGGAGAAGATCCAGGTGTATTGGCAGGGGTCCCGATCGCCCTGAAAGACACCCTCTGTACAAAGGGCCTTCGCACCACCTGTGCTTCCAAAATCCTGGAAAACTTCATTCCCCCCTACGACGCCACAGCCGTCGCCCGCCTGCGCTCCTCTGGCGCAATCCTCATCGGCAAGCTCAATATGGACGAGTTTGCGATGGGTTCCTCCAACGAAAACTCCGCCTTTGGACCCACCCGAAACCCCCACGACACCACCCGCGTTGCCGGTGGCTCCAGCGGCGGATCGGCCGCTGCCGTCGCCGCCGGGCAAGTCCCTTTGACCCTCGGATCGGACACCGGAGGATCCATCCGGCTTCCTGCCTCTTTCTGTGGCGTTGTCGGCCTCAAACCCACCTACGGCAGGGTGTCCCGCTATGGCCTGATCGCCTACGCTTCTTCTCTGGACCAAATCGGTCCTCTTGCCGCCAATGTGGCCGATACGGCCCGGTTGCTCAACGTGATTTCCGGCCACGATCCCAACGACTCTACCTGTGCAGATGTCCCTGTTCCCGACCATACCGCTTGCCTTACCAGAGGTGTGGAAGGCCTGAAAATCGGCCTACCCCGTGAGTATTTCTCCGAGGGCCTGGATGAGGAAGTCAAAAAAGCGGTCTTGAAAGGGGTCGAAATCCTGGAACAGGCCGGCGCAACCGTCCAGGAGATATCGATCCCGGTTGCTGGTCACCCGGCCTATTCGATTGCAGCCTATTATATTATCGCAACCGCCGAGGCCTCTTCCAATCTTTCTCGATACGACGGTGTCAAATACGGATTCCGATCTGAATCGGACGACCTGATCGAGATGTACAACCAGACCCGAAGCCAGGGATTTGGCCGCGAAGTCAAACGCAGAATCATGCTGGGCACCTATGCACTCAGCGCCGGATATTATGACGCCTATTATCTCAAAGCCCAGCGGGTGCGCACGCTCATCCAAAAGGACTTCGACACCGCCTTCCAATCCTGTGACCTCCTGGCCTCCCCGGTCTCGCCCACCCCGGCTTTCCAGGTTGGAGAAAAAATAGACGACCCGCTCCAGATGTATCTGTCCGACATATACACCGTCTCCGTCAACCTTGCGGGCATCCCAGGAATTTCTGTACCGTGCGGTCAATCTTCCAACGGCCTGCCCATCGGCCTCCAGCTGCTGGGAAAAGCCTTTGATGAAGAAACCCTCTTGCAGGCCGCCTCGGTTGTAGAACAAGGGCAAACCCCATGAGCTATGAGCCGGTCATCGGGCTGGAAGTCCACGCCCAGCTTGCCACCCAAACCAAAATCTTCTGTGGCTGTTCGGCCGAATTCGGTGCCGAACCCAACACCCACGTCTGCCCGGTCTGCCTGGGTCTGCCGGGTGCCCTGCCTGTCTTAAACCGGGAGGTTATTGAGAAAGCCATCCGCATCGCCCTGGCTGTGGGCTGCAATATCCAACCCCGCAGTCGGTTTCTGCGCAAAAATTACTTTTACCCCGATCTGCCCAAAGGCTATCAGATCTCCCAATTCCAGTCCAACGATGAAATGCCTCTGGCCACCGAAGGCGGCATCGAAATCCCCACTAAAAATGGCCCAAAAAAATCCGCCTGACCCGGATTCACGTGGAAGAAGACGCCGGAAAAAGCATTCACGACGAGGAATTTGTGGCTGCCGGAGAGTCGATGATCGACATCAACCGTTGCGGCGTTCCCCTGATTGAAATCGTCAGCGAGCCCGACATCGCAACGCCGCAAGAG
>JAPUJS010000597.1 GCA_027296045.1 bacterium
TAAAGGCCGAAGGGGTGGATGGCAGCGCCTGGATCTGGACCCATGCGCAAAATGAAAAAGACAATGCACAGCACAAAAAAGCGGCGGAAGCGGGGGCCTGGATTGCTTTTGATGGCGTCAATAAGAAACACCTGGAAAGGGATCTGGGCCATTTGAAAGCGATGAAATCTTACGGGTTGCTCAACCAGGTGCTGATCTCGCACGATGCGGGGTGGTATCGTCCTGGGGAACCGGACGGTGGGGCGTTCAGGCCATACAAAGATTTGTTCGAGACGTTCTTGCCTGCATTAGAGCAGAATGGGTTCAGCGACGAAGAAATTCATTTGTTAACGGTGGAAAATCCAAAACGGGCGTTTGCGATTGGAGTGCGCGCCAGGAGTTAGCGATGGCCGAGCGAAAGAAGATTGCGGCAGTGATTACGACCTATTTCCCCCGATCCCACGCAGATGTGATCTTGACCAAGTTCTTGAAAGGATTTCCGACGGACGAGGGGCATCTGGAGCCACAGGTGGATGTGGCGGCGATGTATATGGATCAGATCCACGAGCGCGATGTGGGGGTCGAACTGGCGAAAGAATACGGCGTCCCGATGTTTCGCAGCATTCCGGAGGCGTTGACGCTAGGTGGGAAGGAATTGGCCGTGGATGCGGTGTTGGTGATTGGCGAACACGGGGATTACGCCTGGAATGAGAAAGAACAGCATTTGTATCCACGGAAATATTTCTTTGAGCAAATCTGTGGGGTGTTTGCCACATCGGGGCGTTCGGTGCCGGTGTTTTCTGACAAGCATTTGTCTTATAACTGGCACGATGCAAAGTGGATGTACGATCGATCCAGAGAATTGGACGTGCCGTTTATGGCGGGATCTTCTCTCCCTCTGGCCTGGCGAAGTCCGTGGATGGAATACGAGTTGGAGACCGATGTAGAGGCGGCCCTGTCGATGGCCCGTGGGGGTCTGGATTCCTATGGATTTCATGCCCTGGAAACCTTGCAGTGTATGGTGGAGCGTCGGAAAGGGGCAGAAACGGGAATTGTGGCGGTGCAGTGTTTGGAAGGCGATGCGGTGTGGAAAGCCGGCGATGAAGGGCTCTGGTCGCGAGAATTGGCCGATGCTGCCAGGGAGTCTATCGAGGGCAAAGAAGATGGGGCAATGGAGGATCATTGCCAGAATCCAGCGGCTTATTTGATCGAGTATGCAGATGGATTGCAAGCGGCAACGTTGATGTTGAACGGCTATCTTCAGGGATGGGGATACGCGGGGCAAGTCAATGGCGAGGTGAAGGGGATGGAGGTATATTTGCCGGATGATCCGCACGCACATTTCAGTTATTTGAGCTTGAATATTCAGGAGATGTTTTTGACCGGACAACCGCAGTATCCGGTAGAACGAACCTTGCTGGTAAGCGGTGCACTGGAGGCATTGCTGGATTCTCGGCACCAGGGGCATGTGCGGATCGAGACACCCCATCTGAATCTTACCTATCGGTCGTATGAACAGTTGCCCATTCGGTCCCAGGCACCCCGGCCTTCGGGGGCGAGCCTGGTGCCTTTTCGGCCGGAGTTGAAGAAGCGATAAAGAAGGAATTTGGCATGTCGGATTTGACGTGTGTGGAAAATACCCATCCGGATCGAGAGTATACCATTGAATTTGCGTTTTCGGAATTTACCTGTATCAATCCCGATACGGACGTGCCCGATTTTGCAAATCTGACGATTCGGTATGTGCCCGATATGCGGTGTTTGGATACGGTTTCTCTGAAGCAGTATTTAAATGGGTACCGAGAGCAAGCGGTCTTGGCGCAAACGGCTGTGAATCGCGTCCTGGACGATTTGATCGGGGCCTGTGCGCCTCGTTCGATCACCGTGATCGGGGTGTTTCGGGTTCGGGGCGGAATTCAGACAACGGTGACGGCACAGTTTTCAATGAGGTGTGAGGATGGGGCATCAGGCAGAGCTTCTGGAAGTGTTTGAAAATCCAAAACCCGGGCGACGGTATACCATCAAATTTACGTATCCCGAATGTACATCTGTGTGTCCACTTACCGGGCAGCCGGATTTTGGTACGGTGGTGGTTCGGTATGTGCCTGCCGATTGGTGTGTGGAGTTGAAATCGTTGAGGCTTTATTTTTTGTCCTACCGAAATGAAGGGGCATTTTTTGAGACGGTGACCAACCAGATCCTGGACGATTTGGTGGCGGTCTGTGATCCGGACGAGATGACGGTGATCGGTCAATTTAACGCCCGGGGGGGAGTCCACCACGAGATTACGGCAACCCATGTGAAAGGGGAACAGGCTTCATGAAGCGGCTCGGGTTGGGAGGCTTGATCTGTTGGCTGGGCATTTTCGGGGCGGTTTTTGCCCAGGGGCGTCCTGTGACGGTGCAGATGGATTGTCGGGAAGGAATCGGGCTGATCCCGAGTCTTTGGCGGGGGGTTCGGGGCGAGGGGGCACACATTCCCGAGGGCGTGGAGATTCGGACGGTTTGTCTCTGGACGGAAGCGGTTCGGTCTGCCTGGGAGCCCAAACGGCTTGGCGGGGTTTTTGCCTGGTCGGCGCTGGATGAGGTATTGGTGAGGTTGCAGGGGAGTGAGGTGGTGTTGCCTTTGCCGGTGATGGATGTGGCAAAAGAGCAGTGGATTGATTTGGTTCGCGAGACCGTGAACCATGTTGGCAATCGGGTCAAACGATTTGAAATTGTGGATGATACTGGAAGCGATCTGGAGCGGTACCTGCAATTCTACGAGTCGGGGGTGTGGACGGTATATGGGGTGGATGCCAAAGCCCGGGTGGGAGGGCCCGGACGGGATTGGAAGCAGGGGTGGGTAGAGGCCCTGATCGGGCGGTGTAAAACGGCCAGTCTGCCGTTGCATTTTGTCAGCTGGTCGGTCATGGTGGAACAGGCAGGTGATCTTCGCGAGTCGATCGCTACCGTGGAAGAATGGGTAAACCAGGCTGGGTTGACCGAACGGCCGAAGTTGCTGGTTTCTCAGTGGCAAACGACGGATACGGGCGGTCTGGCGTTAAATCTGTCTGCCCTGGTAGAGGTGCTCAATTCCGATGTCGAGGCGGTGTGCACGAAGAGTTGGGCAAATGACAGTGGCGTGACTGCTCTTCAGGCGATGGAGGCTTTGGAGGGGGTTCGGCTTCCTATCCACATCGACGGCAGGGACAGTGTGGTTGCAGGGATTGCCAGTATAGAAGAGCCCAATTTGTTGGCCTTTTTCTGGGCCAAACAACCAGGAGAGCCGATTCCGATGACGGTCTTATTTACGGGCCTGCCACGGGGATTTCTGGTGCGGGTCAAACATTTACAGATTCGGAGTGGGGCCTGGGTGACAGAGCCGATTCTGGAAGAGACGCTATCGGTAAAAGAACCGGTCAGAGTGACATTTCCCCTGGAGGCAGGTGTATTAAGAGGGATCCGTTTAGAAGTAGAGTGAATGACTTCTCCCTATGGTTGGGACGTTCGCAGGCTGCTTTCGTCAAAGAGAAAAGAGAGCAGGGTGAAGCGGCGGCCACAGGCGCAGTTGAAGATCTCGCCGCTGACGCCCTGGGCGGTGGCGGCCTTGATGTTCGCGTCGACGACGTTGTCGATGTAGGTGAAATCGCGGCTGTGGGCACCGTCGCCATTGATGGTCGG
>JAPUJS010000598.1 GCA_027296045.1 bacterium
ATCACGTTTCGAAAAGCCTGGTCGCTAATAAAAAACTGGGTGGCCTGTTGCGCGTTCACCGAAGCACCCGAGGTATTCATCGCATACCCCTCAGAAGGGGAAAAATCAATCCTCGAAGGTACATCCCCCCCCTAAGGTTTCTTTATATTAACGCCAATGCCCACAGCTGCCCGTAAAGAGCTGGCATCTTCTTCATCGCCAATAACCCATCGAATCTCAAAAATTCCCTTCATCCGGCCCCGAAACGCATGTTTTTCCATCCCCACCAGAATAAGGTGCATCACCAACTGTTTTGCATGTTCGATTTGACCAAGCACCGTGCGTTCGATCCGGGTCACCGCAAACCCGCCGCCCATATAAGCAAATGCCCGTCTCGACTTGCTCGGCCACAAATACTTCAGATAAGCCCCACCGCCGACCACTTTGATCTCGCTATTGTCCAAATCGGTACCCGATCCGACTTCTCCGGCAATATCCAGGTGCAATCGGGGGGTAAAAACCGAAGCGACATCGGCCTGGAGCACCCAAAAATGACGCGTGTCATTGGCCTGGACCACATCCAAACCGATCTTGCCGCCCAACCCGTATAGACCCAATTCGGCCCGGGCAGGTGAGGTCTCCAAAAGGAACACCACGACCACACCGAAGAAGAACCGTCTCCACATACAACACTCCTATAAAAAAGCCCACGCCAGTTGGATCGACAATACATATCGGTAAGTGAGGATATAACAGGATGGGGTGATTTCCAAACAAAACCCCAACAGGCTTACATCGTTCCTGTCTCCTCCCCCAGAGATCTGAGATAGTCGTAGGTATAAATTCCGGTATCGTGCCCATCTGCCCAAACAATCTGGATGGCGTAATTTCCCACAGCTCTGACCTCCCGAAACTCCGCCGTGGTTTCCAACTCCACTTCTGTGATTACATGTAAAATATCGGATTTCGACTCTCGCCGCTCCACACACACAGCACATGGGCAAAGTTTACGCACCAGGGGCAACGCCAATCGCTGGGTGGTTCCATCCTGCCATCCAATATCCACCCATCCGCCTGCCTGATCGAAATCCAGTTTTTTGGGTGCAACCATCCCGATTCCCCACCAGATACCAAGCCCAACTCCTTAAAAGCTACCGAATTAGGTCTTGACTTTTGTGATGTTCCGGCTAAATTTAGTCCAGATGTAAATGGTGCTGGACTTTTTCCAATCTCTTTTTAAACCCGTAGTTGCATTCAGAGTTTCAAAAAAACCGGGCCGGGCTGAAGAAAGCCATCGGCCCGATACTTTTGCACGGCGTGCCACCCTCCGCAAGCCCTATGAATCTACTCTACACCCACTTTGGCAACACCCTAAGCTCCCAACTGGCCTATGCCAAAGCAAAGCGAAAACAGTGGCAGGCCCTCATGGCCGCCCGCCCCACCGGGATTAAGATCCAAACCCGGTCCAAGAAGCCCGAGTTTGATCTCAAACTGCACTATTTCCAGACCCTTCAAAAATTTTTTGCGGCAACCCTGGGCATCTTTATCCTGACCATCCTCTTCTACCCCGAATATACGCCCACCGTCACCATGGGCAAACGGACGACCTATGTGGTGCAGATGGAGCATATTCCCGAAACGACCCAGCGCCGTCGCCCCAACATCCCGCGTCCCAAAGAACCCCTGGCGGTGGAGGGCGAAGAAGTGCCCGAAGACGTCACAATTGAATCGACAGAACTAGACCTGGACAATGTGTCCATTGATCTGCAACTTACGGTTGGCAACCTGGGACCGATCTCCGACGAACCTCTGGACATCTCCGAAATTGACTACAAACCACACCCCATCCGTATTGTCGCCCCTGAATACCCCGAAGCCGCACGAAGGGCCAAGATGGAAGGGATTGTCACCATCCGGGTCCTGGTGGATAAAGAGGGCCAGGTAGAAACCGTCGAAGTTCTCAACGGCCCTGAAATTTTCCGCAAATCGGCTGTCGATGCCGCCAGACAGTTTCGATTTCGCCCCGGAAAACATGAAGGAGAGCGGCGCAAAGTCTGGATGATCATGCCGATCGAATTCAAACTGAAATAATTCCCCACCGCCCTTTCAACACCTGCCTCTCTTTTCCTCTCCCCTACCGCCTCAGGTGGTGCCGCAATTGTAGTTCCTGCAACAAAATCCCATACTGTTTCCGCAAAGTCCCTTCCAGGGAAAACGTCCGCTGATAGGCTACAACTGCATCTTCAAAGAAGCCCTGGGCCGTCAAAATCCGTCCCATCAAAAGGTAATTGGGGGCGTAGTTGGGCGCCCGTTCTGTCGTCTCAGTCACCATATCCAACGCCTGTTCCAGCCTCCCCTGCTGCAAATAAATCCATCCCAATCCCTGATAGGCCTGAATGACCTTTTTATCCCGCATCAGCCCCTGGCGATAATGTTGCTCGGCCCCTTCAAAATCGCCCAACTTTTGATGGAAAAACCCCAGTGCCACCTCAACCCCTGCATCCACAGAATTCAGTTGTGTGAGCCGCCGACAGACATCAATGGCCTGCACATAATCCCCCATGTGGCCAAAAGCACTGGCCAACAACCGGAGCGCCTGGACATGGGTCGAATCGCGATAAACCAGATCTCGCAGTTCGGCAGCTGCGGCAAAATAGTCTCCTGCCTCCATGGCTGCAATCGAACCCTTCAGTTCGGGCCCAATCACCACGGCCAAAGAGTTCAGGGGGCCCTCCTCATAAAACACGCCCCTGTCGGGCTCTTGGGCGATCCCCACATCCCCAAACACCAGGACAAGAGCACACGCGAGGATGAAACTCTGAAACATATCCTAAACTCCTGAAGATTTAGCAACCAGAAAATGATACACCACCAAAACCCCCACAAAAGCACATACAACCACCCCGATGGTCACATTGGAAATTTTTCCAGTATGGCCCATAATCCGAGATCGTAACATCACCAACTCGGGATGATCAGGCGACACCTTCAAGCCCTCCTCAACAATTCGTAACGCCCGATCTTCATCCCCCTCTTCCAGAATCAGATAGGCAAGATTGTGATAGGCAATCCCCAAATCACGCTTCAGCCTAATGGCCTGTTCATACATTTTCCGTGCCTGATCTGGCTTCCCCTGGCGGTCGAGAACCGTCCCTAGGTTATTGTAGGCATCTGCGTCCTCGGGGTCAAGACCGATCACCCTGCGGTAAAACTTGACCGCCAGATTGTACCGTTTTCGGGTCACGCAGATATGGGCCAGATTGTAATAGGCGTCCCGATGGCGGGAATCTCGCTTGACCACCTCCTGATAGAGTTGATAGGCCCTGGGAAGGTCAACAGGACGATCGATGCCCAGGTGATACCGTTGCGCATCTTCAAACAGCTGCTTCACTTCGGCCTGTGTGCCTCTCAGACTTTGGGCATTTCCGGTGCCAGTTCCCCAGAGCCCCCAAAAAAAGACCAGGACCCAGCACCATGGAAACCGGTGTATCGGCAGATGAACATGTGAAAAAAACGGACGCAGCATGGTCCCGTCCAGACTGGCAAAATTCGTGCGGCCGCCGACCCAAACGGCCTGTGTGTGTCTCCGGGCTTCTCCTGCAGGCGGTTCTTCAAGCCGAATCCAAAATCCTGGACACAAAATCCGCCCACCAGACGGATAGGAGGCCGGCATCTTCTGTAGACAGATCTTTGTTCTCAACAGAATTCAAAATGGAAAAACAGTATCTATGCGTTTGTAAAGACGCTGTTTCTGGATGGCCGGATCTTCATAAACCACCTCAATTACGGGTCGATTCTTCCACAGCTCAAGACAAAGTGCCCAATCAATTTCCAGTTGCCGGCAGGCCAGCCTTACCATCAAAAAAGTACCGATCAGAAATTTGGCCATAAAAACTCATCCATAAAAAACTTAATTGTCCTGGGCACCCTGTTCAATCCAAAGTCGAAAGATTTGTAACTCCGCCGGCGAGAAAAAAGGACCGCCCTGGGGCATCCTGTCCCCCACAATTCCCTCTGTGCCCGCCAATTTCTGAATCAGATAACTCTCGTCGGGGCGCAAAGGCATGACCCGTTTTAACTGGGGATTCTGTTGGCTTGCCCGATCCACTATATTTTGTCTGGCAACCGGGGCATCCAGCACCATGCCCTCCCCGGGCGGAAAACGGTCACTGGCACCATGACAACCGACAAAGGCGCAGGAATTTGTGAAAACCGGTACAATCTGGGATGCGAACGACACAATCGGTATAAATCGGAAACTAGCCCGATCGCCACTGCCTGCCACCACCGCATCGCCAGTGACATCTCTCACCCCCGAAGCCACGACGATTAAATCCACACCGGGTGTCTGGACAGAGGTTGTCAGAACAACCCGGTCGGGTGCTTCCAGACGAGCCCTGAGAACAGAGACACCTTCTATTTGATAATTTTCAGGATTTGCTGCCGAAACCGGATCCAGCGCTTCGCTGAATGTCACTTCAACCGAAACATTGTCCAGAGAAGTGGCCGCCAGAACCGAGGGAGGGACCGGGGGAGCCAGAGATCGGATTGCCCCTTCCCGAATCCAGGTTCGAATCAACCCAATCTCTTTTTTGTCCAGCATTGCCCTGCCAAACGGCATCGGATCGCCAAACACGGCCCTTCCAGAAGGATCTTTGCCTTCCAGTTTCCAGACCAGCAGGCTGTTGTCTGGATCTCCCGGCAACACGTGAGGGCCATTTGTGCTCGCCGTTTGATCTAATAACTCCTCAAACGACACCGCTTCTGTCAACAGCAACCCGGTTTGTGCATTGCCAGTGCCGCCCGGTTCGTGGCATCCTCCAATACAGGACCGATCAAAAACCTGCTGCAGATCTCGGTCATAAAAGGCCGTGGCACCCGATGGGGCGTCCACATAAGAGGCCTGGGAAAAAGAAACGGGATCTTGGGGAGAACTACATCCCAACAGCACGGTAAGCACCATTCCAATCGATCGTCGCATCATCCATCCTACCGGTGACAATATCCGCAAAACCCCGTTCCTGATATACGGGTATCGACATGACAGGCATAACACAAAGAGTGGGGATTGTCGTGGAAATCGCCCTCCCCGATATGACTTGCAAATCGCCTGGGGTGCGTTTGAGGATCGGTGCCCCTGACGCCATCAAAGTCCACGTGGCACTGAATACAACTGGGGTCATCTCCTTCCACATCGTGACAGGCCACACACTGCTCCATATCCCGCCGTGCCCACTCCGCATGGCGTCCCCCACCCGAGCCCACGCCCCCAAGCACCCATGGCCTGGGATCACTGAGTAGAGGACCATGCCAGACGGGTTTAAACCGTCGCTCCTGACCCTCAACGCGGTGGCAATCCACACAGAATGTCTGATCGTGACACGTCGCGCATGCCCGTTCCTTCCCCACCGCATCCATCGGGTGGGTAAACCGATAGTTCAATTCGTGCTGGCGCTGTACAATCTGCCCCACTCGCCCCCGGTTCGCCGGTGCCCCCGAAGCCATTTTCTCTGCAGGCCCTTCCAGCGAAACCAGAAGAGCCCCTGCATGGCAATCTTCACACCAGCTGTCTTGGTGACACATCGCACAGGGCATATCGCCTGCCCGGGAGAATTGACGGTGTTCATGAATCCAATTTTGCTGGTGTGTTTGCGGCCGAATCACTTCCACCTTGGGATGGCACGTTTCGCAATCGGCCGGGGCCGCTTCGTCCTGATGACACGTCAGACAATCCGGCATCGCGGGCCAGTGTTTTCTGGCAGCATAATCGGTCTGCATCATACCCCGGTGGCAGTCTTCGCACTGCAAACCTACCCGGGCAAGATGAAATTCGTGCGGAAAGTCGATCACCCGTTCCGGATTTTCAAACGCTACTGGATGGGCAACATCCTGGTGGCATTTTTGGCACTGGTCGGGATCTTTGACCTCATCGCCATGGCAATCAGAACAATTGGCTTCTTTGGGCAGCAGATTGTCGCCCGACCTCTCGCTTTGGGGGGCGTTCACATGACAATCCGTGCACTCCAGGCCGATATCCTGCAGGTGAAACTGGTGGGAAAAAATGATCACCTTGCTTCGATTTTGCTCTGGAATGGTAATCGGGATGTCCTCTTCTGCCCACACCATCCCAACAGCAATCAGCACCCAGACCAGATACATCACCCTTCCAATCACTTCCCATCCCCCTTCTGAAATCCTGGACCGGAGAAAAACCAGGCCGAGGCTTGAACAAAAACGCGCAGATCGTGCGCATTTCCAGGAAAGGGATTGGCCTGGGTTGCCAATTTAAGATCCTGGGTTAAATTCTGTATTTGAATGCCCAGAGAAAAATGTCTTCCAGGACGATAGTGGGCCCCAATTGTAGAGGTCATGACCGTGCTGCGGGCACCTTCTGCGCCCGTCAATCTGAATTTGGACCAATAAAAACCGCCGTCTATCCAGACCAAAGGATTCAACCGGTATCGAAGATTCGATGTCACCCCATCTGCAACCCCGCCGTATCCCCGACGCCTGATATAGCCCACATAGCCATTCAAAACATTCATGCCCAAATTCAACCGATATCCGTCTTCGCCTTCATAATACACGGCCGCAAATTCCCCGAACAGGCTCAAAAAACGGTTGTGCCTATAATTGCCACGCAAAGCGGCTTCTCGGTTGCTACTTTGGGTAAACAAACTGAAAATACTATTCTGATCTATATAGGGAGTTCGGTACAGATATTCCCCCGAAAGGGTCCACCTCTGGTGATGAAACCGCACACTGCCTTCCGCACGTCTGGTCTGAACACCCCCTGGTGTGCTGAGATCCCAGCGACCGTAGACCCGAAACCGTCCCAGACGTCGCTCCAGGTCAAAACCCACCATCTGTTGTTCTACCTCACCCGGTCGAATTTCCAGCGCGTTCAGCCCCGCAACAGCACGCTCCCTGCTCACAAAAGGCGTGCCCCGGCGGCTGCGGCGGTAAAAGCTTGCCCCCATTGAAGTATCGAAAAAATAGTCGCTAAATAGATGTACCCCGAACAGATGGCCCTCTCCCCAGGAATTCACCCCGATCCGTTCGGGCGGCACCAGGGTGCCGGCAAAAGCATCCACCTCGACCCACTTGCCCAATTTTACATCCACACGCCCACCGTCCATTCGCCCAACGCCCACACCTGCCAGAATCAACTGGCGACCCAGCGTTGCCACCGCCTGCTTTCCCTGATAGCGGAAGAATCCGTGATAAAATCGGAGTTGAGGATCATGGGCCTGGTTTCGGATATCAAGCGAACCGCGCAAATAAAATTGAAAGGACAACTGGGGGTGGCCAGCTCCCATGATTCGAATGCGTGCCGCCTGATAAGCCCGAATATCCCCCTGACTGATGGTGTCGGGATAGGCACGCTCAAACGAATAAAACGCCGTGGTAAACCGTCCCGTAACCCCTGCGCCCTGGGCAGAACCAATCGATAGGCCCAGAATCAACCCCCAAATACCAGCAAAACGTAGGTGCATAATCCCCCCTAATTGGTACCTTCATAATCCCTCCTGAACCCAGGGGAACGATCCCCGAAACTCTCTCCTGAAAGATCAGGTTTTCAATCCAAATTGACCTGCAAAACTAAGAAAATCTGTAAAATCAATCACCCCATCCCCACTCAAATCTAGTTTGGCGTCAAACCCTTCCTCGCCAGATCGTTTCCCGAATCCACCCGCAAACCGCAGAAAATCTGCAAAATCGACTACACCATCGCCGTTGAAATCCGCCGTCACTTCGACCGGAGAGCCTCCCGCTTCGCCCACTTTCTTAAGCGAAAGAACCGCCAGAGGCGGGTCATCGGGCGGAATAATTCCGGCAGCCAGAGCAGCAAATTGCCCGAGCGGGATCTCCACGACCAGATGGAGCGAATCTCCTTCAACCGTATAGCTGAGCGTGTCAGACGCTACCGTGGGATTGTTGGGCACCAAAATCAGCTGCGAATCCTGAATCTGATACGTCCCCTCGCTTAAGGTCGTGTCGGCCACATCCACTGCAATCGGCAAGGGCGCTCCAAAAATAACCAACGTTAGAGAAACCTGGGAACGGACGATATAATCTGCCTGATATCCGCCTCCCGCTTCCAGGGTCAGCCGACCAGAGATGGAACCCGTAAATTGGATGTTGGGAACCAATGCCAAGGCCTGCGCAGGCACATACGCCTGGACCTCCTGCTTGTCCGCTTCCCAGATCCCGACCGGGTTTCCACCTGTAGAGACCGGCTTATCAATAAATGGCTGGGCACAAATACTTTCTGTCAGAAAAAAAGAAAGCCCCAAAAGAATCAAAAAGCGAAATTTTTGCATCTCAGCCAATCCTTATTTTGGAAATCAGGTTGAAAAGTCAACTTGCCGTATGTCAATTTAAAAAAATAGCTTACCCAAAGCAACCCTTCTACAAGTTTCGAATGGAAACCGGTGGCAAGGGTCCAAAAGGTTCAAAGCCCAAAACCCGGCCGTAAAAATACAGTTCCCCTTCCAGGGCCTGCTTCATGTGTGCAGCCTGTCGAAACCCTTGCCCTTCTCCTTCAAATAGAATGTAGGCCACAGGAATTCCTTTTTCATCCAGCGCCCGAACCATTTCTTCCGCCTGCCCGGGAGGGACAACCCGATCTTCATCTCCTTGGAAAAAAATCACGGGCGCCGAGAGCTGATCCACAAATCGAAGCGGAGATCGATCCAGATAAAGATCCTGACGCTCGGGATAGGGTCCGATCAACCGATCCAGATACCGGGATTCGAATTTGTGGGTTTCCCGGGCCAATGCCTCCGGGTCGCTCACCCCATAATAGCTTGCCCCTGCACAAAAAAGATCTCGAAAGGTCAACACACACAGCGTCGTATACCCACCGGCACTTCCACCCCGAATGGCCAGACGCTTGCCGTCCACCAGGCCCTGATCGACCAGAAACTGTGCCCCTTGCACACAATCGTCCACATCCACCTCGCCCCAACGACCCTCGAGCCGATTTCGATAGGCACGCCCATATCCCGAACTGCCCCCATAATTTACATCCAGTACCGCAAACCCCCGACTCGTCCAGTATTGAATCTGCAAATCCAGGGTGTTGGAAGTTGCACCGGTGGGTCCACCATGGCTTTTCACCAACAGGGGCGGCTTCTCGTCTTCCGGTCCTCGATAATCTTGATTGCATGGCGGGTAGTAGAATCCATACGCCTCCTCTTTCTCAGATACCGGAAAAGATAGGGTTTGGGAAATGGAAACATACCCCATATCGAGGTCTACATCCCATGACCGACGCAGGACCTGGATCGTTCCGGTTTCCAAATGTAATTGCACCAGAGAACTCACCGCATCGGGTGCGCCTCCTCTAAAAACGACCTTTCCGGGTCCAACACGCACCTGTGATAGATCTGTATAGGGCAAAGGAAGCGGGCTCAAATGATTCGTTTCCAGATCTATTTTCCCCATTTCCCACACGCCCTCACAGGAATAAGTACATACCAATTCCTGTTCTGAAGAAAAACCATAGGTAGACATCCCAAAAGCCCATTGAGGCCGTCCAAACTCTGCGGCCATCTCCACCAGGGGCTCAACCACCCCGCCATCCCACCGGTATAGATTCCACCAGCCATTTCGATCGGACACAAAATACAGCCGACCGTCCGGCCCCCACGACGGCTGAAAAATGGATTCACCCTCTTCTCCAACCACACACCGGGTATCCCGAAAGCCGCCGGATGCATCCAGATTTCCCACCCAGAGTTCCGTATGATCCCAGGGCATATTGGGGTGGTTCCAGGTAAGCCAGCAAACCTGCGTTCCGTCCGGATGGATCCCTGGTGAAGCGTAAAAGTCATTCCCCTCGGCCAAGACCCTTGAAACCGCCCCTCCATTTACATCTATCGAAACAAGGGAATTTGCAGGCTCCCCTTCTCCCTGGTGGTCCTCCCGCACGCAGATAAGCCCGCCCGAATAGACCACCAGATCTGCAAACCGCATCTCGGGTTCGTCGGTCACCTGGACAGGATTTTCGCCCACCACTTGACAATAAATCTGCTGATCGGCATCGTTTACAAAAAAAATATTCCCATCTCCAACGACAAACGAGCCACCGCCGTATTCGTGTACGCGACTTCGTACACTAAACGGTTCCGGGACAATATCGTCGCTGTGCCCGCCCCATCGAACCAGCACATTTCGCCCTTTTTCAGAAGGCCGGGATTCCACCCAATACACATCCCCACCCGCAAACCAGACGTGGTCCAATCGAATGGCTTCTGCAACGATTAAATCGGCTGTAATTGGAGATTTCCATGTACCATACGGTTTGGTTTCTGGCATCCTTGGGTCCCCTTTCTGTGAACAGGTCGGCCTCTACGAAGTGGTTGGCCCAACTTTCGGTCGATCATCTGAAGGCGGGCCTCATCTTCCCTCCCGTATCGCATGGTGAAACGAAAAAGACGCAGCAATCTGCTGCGCCTTTTCGATCCCATGTTCCCTTCAGGGCCACCGCGTTTCAAACGCATCGGTGCCCTGACCGTAAACCAGTTTTCCATACGCTTCCCAATAGCGGGCTTCTTGGGTAGTCATCTCAAATTTACTCGGGTTCCCGATTGACTGGAAGCATAAGCTGCCTCAACAATATGTGCGACTTTCAGGGCATCCTCTCCGGTTGCCGGCGCAGTCCCATTTCCGAGCGCAGCGTCCAGGAAATCTTCCAGAAATGCGACACCATAAGCCCCACCATAGGCATCTATTTCTGGCAAATTGTACGTCTGCGTCCGTTGTGGGGCACCCGCCCAGTCGGGATGTGCGCTTTCCACATAAAGCAGGTGCTCTTTCCCGGAAGGGTTCCAAAAAATCCGACCTGCCGTTCCTCGGAATGCAATATAGGAATCGTAATTGGGACCGATATATCCCGATTTACTCATCGCCAGTTGATATCCCGCTTGCAAACTTCCAAGGGCCCCGCTTTGAAACCGGAAGGAAACCGAGGCCACATCTTCCACATCGATGGACTCACCGCTGAGGGTGTCTACAAGCGCAGAGACAGCCACAATATCATCCCCGGTCACATAACACAACAGGTCGATATAGTGGCACCCAAGCCAGGACAGAATCCCCCCACCGGATTTCTCCTTGTCAAACAGCCAGTGCTCGGGATTTCGGAACTTGACCTGTGAGGTCACCATTCGCGCTTCGCATGCAGTGATTTTCCCGATCACCCCTTTTTGAACCAGATTTCGGGCGTCCTGCGTAATAGGATGATATCGATTCTGATACATCACCCCCAGGCGCACCTCTGCCTGTTGGCAAGCCTCCAGAACCCGAGTTACCTCTGTGGAGGAGATCCCAATCGGCTTTTCGCTCAAAATATGAACCCCCCCCTCGGCCAGCCGACAGCATAAATCAGGGTTTTTATCATTCTGGAAACAGGCAATCCCGACCAGCAGAGATTCTTTTTCCAATGCCTCTTCCAAATCGGCATAGACACAAAC
>JAPUJS010000599.1 GCA_027296045.1 bacterium
GCCTTTTCCCACTACGGAAAAACTGCCTACGAAATCCGCATCATCGACGGCAAAGGCCTCTGGGAACGGGCAGATTCTGACGCCTTTCGAGCCCCCAGTCAAAACCCAATTGCCTCGAATTTGTCGGACATACCCGGCGCACGACCCTACAAGGGAGAATACGGCACGACCTCTATCATCCCCCGCATTGGCATCGAAACCGGCAAACTCAAGTTGGGAGCCGCCGCTATCTCCGAAGATGTGCTGGGCAAGCAATCTCTCTTCCTGAGTGCCCTGACCTCCCATGATTTCGACCTGAATCTGTTTGCCCTTTATGAATATCGCACCCGACGCCCTACATTTTTCCTGGAAGCCTATCGCCTGCGTCGAAGCGTCGAAGAAGATGTGCTCAATCGCGACCTGGACTTCCGCCTCTTCAACCAGGTCTTTACCCTCATCGGCCTGGAATTCGGTGCCAAATACAAAATGCGCCGGGGCGGCCTCATCGACGGCCGATTGATTTACAGCCGCAGCGGAACCACCCAGCAAGTCGCCCGATTTAATGGCCTGGGCCGCACCACCATTGGCGCAACCCCGTTCAATGGCCTGGACCTGGCTTTCACCTATCATCTGGATGCCCTGGCCCGTTCTCGCGATTCTGAAATCAACCCCCGACAAGGACGGCAATTTACCTTCCGTTACGACCGCTATTTCAACTGGTTCTTCAGTGGCTTCGAAGAAAACACCGCCTTGCTCATCGAAAAATACGACCGCTACTTCTACAACCAGCTCACCCTGGACTGGAACGAGTTTATTCCCTTGCCCGGCCGCAGGGCCCTGGGCGTGCGCTTTTTCGGCGGCGTGATAGACAAAGCCGTCGACGACACCTTCGACTTCTTCATTGGCGGATTGCCCGGCATGAAAGGCTACAGTTTCTACAGCCTGGAGGGAAGCAGAGCCCTGATGCTTCGCACCTCCTACCGCTTTCCACTGCTCGGACGCATCAACCAGCAATCTGGCCCCATCTACTCGGACCAGCTCTACGGTGCTTTCTTTGCAGGCATTGGACGCGCCTGGGATGGAAGTGCCCAGGACGATGTGCTCAAACGGGGCTGGAAACGCGAAATCGGCGCCCAGCTCCGTTATGACGCCTCCTCCTTTTACCTCTTTCCCACCCGGATCAGTTTGGATGCAGCTTATGGTTTTGACACCATCCCTTTGCAGGATCCCAGGGACCCAATCCAGAAGAGCGGATTTAAAATGTACTTTACATTGCTATTCGGTTTTTTGCAAAGTGTTGGGGGACGTTAATACAAAGTTCCGGAATCTGCGGTTACAGGACCCGCAATGCAGATCCCAGGGCTTCAATTCAAGGAGCATCCTATGAGATTGAACGTTGCCACCGGCCTGCTCGCCGTCCTGCTGTACACCACATCGACGGAAGCCACCGGCCTCTCGCCGGCCTTTCCATCCGCCCCCTTGCCCACGCGTCCAACGTCGGCCCTCTTTTTCCAAAATACCGGTGTATCTTCCAAGTCTCCCAAAACGGCGTTTTTCCTGTCGCTGATGGTTCCAGGACTTGGCGAACTCTACTCGGGTGCCAGGTGGCGGGCGGCCGGATTTTTCGCCACCGAAACCCTCACCTGGCTGGCCTATTTCAACTGGCGCAGCAAAGGCAGCGATTTGCGCACCGAATTTCGCCAATACGCCGACCAGCATTGGGACGAATCCCGCTACCGTTCCTGGCAATCCTACAACCAGTCTCAGCCCGAAGGATCGCGCTATTTTGAAACCGAAACCCTGCCCTCCAAATCGGAAGATATCCAGCAATACTACGAACTGGTCGGTAAATACGCCCAGTTCGTCTTCGGCTGGGACGACGTCACCGTTGGCTTCACCACAGACAATATGAGCGTTCAATCGGTCCGGCGGGTAGATTATGAAACCCAGCGCAATGAAAGCAACAAACGCCTCAAACGCGCCTCCACCATTATCGGCGTGGTCATGCTCAACCACATCGTCAGCGCCATTCACGCCTCGGCCTATGCCCGTTCCCTTCAATTGTCCAAACCCGTCCCCATCTGGGTCGATTTCCAACCCATCGACGCCCGCGGCAGGCCCAATCCAACAGTGGAATTAAAAGCACGTTTTTGATCCTACTCTTATGAGGAATCACAACCGTGAATACATGTGCCAGAACTGTGCGAATAGGCCTTTCCTGTCTCCTGGTTTCGGCCTTCCTTACAAGCTCCACAGGGGCTGTTGAGGTCAAATCGCCTCGGAAAGCTGCCTTCCTCTCCATTCTCCTGCCCGGCACCGGCGAACTCTATGCCGGTGGCCCCCGGTCTGGCCGGTTCTTTCTCTTTACCGAAGGCCTCTTCTGGACCGGATTGTTTGCGTTCAAAAAATTGAACACCACCCGGGAACGTACCTTTAAATCCTTCGCAGCCGCCCACGCCAGGGCCCCCGTCGAGGGCAAACCCGCCTCTTACTTTGACGAACTCGTCAACTTCCGAAGCATCTACGACCGCAACCATCGAGCCCGCTATTTGGAAGGCGAACGGGCCACACTCCGCCCTGAAACCCCCGACAATATCTGGGAATGGGATTCCGAAAATTCCCGCAACAAATTTCGCGAACTCAGAAGCAAAGCCACCTGGACCCGCACGAGAAGCCTCGTCTTTACCGGCGCCCTGATCTTTAACCGGTTTGCAAGTGCCATCAACGCGGCCTATATCGCCAGCAAAACCATCCCGGTCGAAATCGGCGTCATCCCACAACCCAGCGGCGGCATGCAAGCCCTGCTCTACACACACTTTTGACATGGCTCTCCCGACCCAACCTAACCCCCCTGTCCCCCCTTCCCTAAGAGGATTTGTTTTTCTTTTCTTTTTCTTTCTCACGTCCCAAACTTTCGCTCAAGACCTCATCCCCTTGAGCGGCACCACCTTCCTCCCCCGCACCCCAAAGCATCTTCCCGCACCCAAGCGCCAATTGATACAACCCTTCCAGGTCGGCGATCCCCTCACCGTTCCCGCCTTCAGCTTTCGCCTCGTCGGTGGCGGCCACTACCAGACCGATATCACCTGCCGCCTGGTGGGCACCCACTGCTACATCTTTGTCGAAAACGACATGTGGGGTACCGATCGGGTCACCCAGTCCGGCATCGAGTCCCTCGCCCGTGCCTTCGACAATGCCACCAATCGCGACCCGGATCGCGGCATCTTCACCGTCGACATCGACCTGTTCGGCCCTCCCCCCAACGTCGACGGAGACCCCCGCATTCTCATCGTCATCCTCGACGTGCTCGACAGCCCCATCACCGGCACCACTTTTGTGGGCTATTTCGACGTGGAAAACCAATCTCCACCCATCTCGCGCGAAATCATCTACCTCGATAGCAATCCCTTGGACATCCACACCGACCTGGCCCGCGCCACCCTGGCCCACGAATTTCAACACCTGCTCCACTGGGCGGCGGATCCCGACGAGGACAAATGGCTCGACGAAGGCTGTTCCGAATACGCCGAACTGGCCTGCGGCTACCGCGACACCACAGAGGCTGCCACAGAAGACTTTCTCACCCTGGCCACCAACACCGGCCTCACCGAATGGGAAGACCTCCCCTTCGACTTCGACCAGGCCTTCCTCTGGATGACCTACTTCGCCCAGCGCTACGGAGACGCCTCCCTTCGCCAGCTCGTTGCAGATCCCGAAAACGGCATCGCGTCCGTCAACAACCTCCTGACCACCTTAAACGTGCCCGAACGTTTCGAACACCTCCACGGCGCCTGGACGGCCGCCCTCTACCTGGACGGCCCGGACAACCTCGGCTTGAAACGACTCGACCTGGGCCCCGTCAAACAAGATTCGTTCGCCGTGCCTACCACCCAGATCAGTCGCAATGTCACCCTTTGGGGCACCGATTTCCTCACCTTCGGCGACGCACCTGGCCTGTCTATCGACATCGGCAGCACCGGCAACGAAAATCTCCTTGTCACCCTCATCACCAAAGGCGACAACCCATCTGCCGCGCCTCTCGCCATTTCTTCTGGCACACGAAAACGCATCCACACCTTCACAACCGGCACCCACGCCCTATCGGTCACCGGCACCTCCGGCGGGCTCCAGAGCTTCAGCTTTAGCGTCACAGCCCTGGAAGGCACCTCTCCGACCGCCTCCGACTTTGATGCAAATGGCGAAATCGGTTTCTCCGATTTCTTACGCTTTGCCGAAAATTTCAACCGATCCGCCGGCCTCCCAAACTTCGACCCCACCTTTGACCTCGACGGCGATCACAAAGTCGGATTCTCAGATTTCCTGATCTTTGCAGGAAACTTTGGAAAAACCCCATAAAAAAACGCAGGATCTTAGTAATCTGCTTTGCCTGATTGTCAAAAGCGGTTGATTTTGGGCTTTTTCAAAGGTATCTTTGATGTATCTGACACGCTGTCAATATAAGGTTTCGACATGGGCATGGATGCTGTTTACCTTCACCACATTGAGACATGTGTTCCTGAGCACGCATTTTCTCAGATTTTGTTGTGTGAGCAGATGCAGCACTGGGCAAAAACCGAGCGAGAGCGGCGGTATATTCGGGGCATTTATCCGGCATCGGGCATTGAAACCCGGCACTTCGTGGTGTCGGACGATGGCACCGAACCGTCGGGCATTTACTGTCGCGATGGGATGATGGCGCCACCGACTGTGCCGGGCACAGAAGCGCGGAATGCAGTGTATGTAGAGGCGTCGAAGCAGATGGCCGTGGATGTGGCGCGTCGTGTATTTGAGGGGTGTGAGGCCATGGATGCGGCAGATGTGACGCATGTGATTGTGGTGTCGTGTACAGGTTTTTACAATCCGGGTCCCGATTATTATATCGCACAGGCATTGGATTTGTCGCCGGGGGTAGAGCGCTATTGCCTGGGTTTTATGGGCTGCCACGCAGCGCTTCCCGCATTGAAAATGGCAACGCAGTTCTGCCGGGCCGACCCCGATGCAGTGGTGCTGGTGGTGTGCGTGGAACTGTGCAGCCTGCACCTGCAATTTGATGGCAGGCCGGATTCGCTGGTGGCCAATGCGCTGTTTTCAGATGGGGCAGTTGCAGCCATTGTGAGTGCGCGAACTCCAGTGGACGGGCAGTGTGCCTATCGCCTAGACGGGTTCGCCTCGGCCCTGGTTGCAGAGGGTGAAAAGGTGATGGCCTGGGCCATTGGCGACCGGGGGTTCCGGTTGACGCTGTCGAGTTATGTGCCAAAGATTATCGGCGCAAATATTCGATCGCTGCTCATACCTGTGCTGGCGTCGTGGGACCTGGGGATAAGCGATGTGAGCCTGTGGGCGGTGCATCCCGGAGGAAAAACGATTCTGGATCGCATTGAGGAAGAACTGAACTTGCATCCGGAACAGCTATTGGTTTCGCGCAACATATTGCAACACCACGGAAATATGAGCAGCGCGACAGTGCTGTTTGTACTGCAGGAGCTATTGAATTCGGGGGCTTCGGGCCCTGTTTGCACGTTGGCATTTGGTCCTGGGCTTACGGTGGAGATGGGGCACTTGCATCTGGTATCGGGCGATGGATAAATGGATCGGCGAGGTGCTCATTGTCGGGGGGGGACCGGTGGGGTTGTTGCTGGGCAATCTGCTCGGGCAGCAGGGCATTCGCTGTGCAGTTGTGGAGCAGCGCACCGAGCCGTTGACGCAGTCGCGGGCCATTGGGGTTATGCCGCCATCGCTGTGTATTTTGAAGCACCTGCATCTGGACCGGGCTTTTGTGGATGCGGGGGTGCGCGTGGATACTGCGCTGGTGCACGACGAGCGGGGCATTTTGGGGAAGATGGAATTTTGCGGGTTGCTCGGCGGGTATCCGTTTATTCTGTCGCTGCCGCAGGCGCAAACGGTTCGGTTGCTTAAAGAGCATCTCAAGTGCTTTCCGTCTGTGCGGTATTGCACTGGAACGTCGGTTGTGGGACTGATGCAATCGGATCGGGATGTTGCGATTCGGTTGCAGCAGGAAAGAGAAGCAATCTGCCAAGCGTCGGTTGTGGTGGGCTGCGACGGCATTCACAGCACGGTTCGAAATCTGGTTGAGATCCCGTCGGTCGAACGACTGTACGGGCTTTCTTTTTTGATGGGCGATTTTGAGGACAACAGCGGGCTGAATGCCGAAGCGCATCTGTTTTTTACACCCCGGGGTTCTGTAGAATCGTTTCCCTTGCCAAACCAGCAGCGGCGGTGGATTGTACAGACCGATCGGTATATGGCAGAGTCGAGTGAGGGTTTTCTGGCCGATCGTGTAGAGGCGCTTTCGGGGGTTGATGTGCGGGGTTCGAAGCAGGTCTGGCAGAGCGCGTTTGCGACCCGGCGCATGGTATGCCGTCAGTATTCTAATGGGCGCGTGGTCTTGTGTGGCGATGCAGCTCATGTGACGAGCCCTATTGGCGGACAGGGTATGAATACGGGTTTTGCCGACGCGGCTTTGCTGGCGCAGGTGCTGGTCGCTGTGTTGCGGTGTGGAGCGTCGATTCGGACTCTGTTTCGGCAGTATGCTTATTTTCGCCGACGGGCTTTTAAAGAAGCCATGCGCAGGGCCGAATGGGGCATGTGGCTGGGGACACGCAAAGGGCACTTGATGTCGGGACTGCGCAGCGTGTTGATCAAAAATGTCTTGTTGCGCCCACCGGTTGTACACCGATTGCGCGATCACTTTGCGATGTGGACGATTCCCCACCAGGGGCTGGACTTGAACGCACAGCATGGAAAAGGATCGTGATGCTGCCAGATCTGTCTGAGCGATTTGACGGGCTGGAGAGGATGGATCGATCGGATTGCGATGAGGCACATCTGTATCGAACACTGGCACAGTTTCGGTATGTGAATCTTGTAGTGTCCCGCTATCGGTATTGTCTGAAGCGCTGGATTGTGGCGGATATGTTGCGCGATCGATCGAGCAGGTATCACCTGGTGGATTTGGGCGCTGGTGGATGCGATATTCCCGCCTGGTTGCTGAGGCACTGCCAGCGGCGGAGTTTAAAACTGAGGGTGACAGCAGTAGATTCAAATGCGCGCACGGTGGCATGGGCACGCGAGCGGTATGGAGATATACCCGATCTGAATATTGTGTGTGGCAGTGCGTTTGAGATTGGCGATCTGGGCGATGTGGACTACGTGTACGCCAACCATTTTCTGCACCATTTACCCAGGATCGAGATTGTGCGTTTGCTCCATGTAATTCAGGCTGTTGTGCGGCGCAAATTTTTGGTGTGCGATTTGGTGCGGAGCCGATTTTCCTATGTGGGCTTTTCCCTGCTGGCGGGTCCCTTATTGCGGGATAGTTTTGCTTTTGAGGATGGGCAAATTTCCATTCGGAGGGGATTTACTCTGGGCGAGTTTCAACATTTGATCGACGATTCAGACATTCGGGGGCGGTGCCAAATTTTCCAGATGTTTCCCGGGCGGCTGGCGATGGTGGGCGGATCGGTCTTGGGCGACCTTCCGGCAGACCCAAACTGAAGATTCTCATGGATCCTACGCCCCTTCCTCCCGCTCCACCACTCCATCCATCAAATGCACCACGCGCTTGCCATATCCCGCATTCTTCTCCGAATGCGTCACCTGCACAATCGTCGTGCCTTCCCCATTTAACTTCGTAAACAAATCCATAATCTCTTCTCCCTGAGTGGAATTTAAATTCCCGGTAGGCTCATCTGCCAGAATCAGCCTCGGCTTAATAATCACCGACCGGGCAACTCCCACCAGTTGTTGTTCACCTCCCGAAAGCTGATGCGGAAACAAATCCTTTTTCTTGGCTATATGAAACCGTTCCAGCACCTCCCCAACCATCTCCTTCCGTTCCAACCCCTTCACCTTTTTGTAAAGCAACGGCGTTTCCAGATTTTCATACACCGTCAGCTCGTCAATCAGGTGATAGCTCTGAAACACAAACCCGATATTGTTCTTGTGGCACTCCGACCGCTGGCGCTTTTTCATCTTGTGCACCGGCTGGTCGTCGAAATAATATTCCCCCTTAGACGCCGAATCCAGCATTCCCATAATGTGCAATAGCGTGGACTTCCCAGACCCGGAAGGCCCCATCACCGATACGAATTCTCCTTCTTGAATCGCCAGATTGGCGCCACGAAGCACATATGTTTTGACAAAGCCCGACGAGTAATACTTTTCGATGTTCTCCAGCCGAATCATAACAACCCTCCTTGTATAGAACGCCCTGAAGAGGATGCAACCTCGCTCGCTTATATTGCAATTCGGATGCCAAAATAAGTAGATATAATATTAACAATATTTTACAATAATGTCACATAAAATATTCTGAGTGCATCTGTCCGATTACGATACACAAGTGTCCATTTACGGACACTGAAATTAATTTTCCATACGTGTGGAAAATTAGTTTACTTTAACTTCAAAGCCTAATTTCCACAGCATTTTATTGTCCAAAACCCTGTTTTCCAACCCGCACATTCAAAACCCCGGGCACCACGTTGATGGTCGCCGGTGTGCAACAAACCGGTTCGCCATCGGCAAAAATCTCCAGCGGTTCTTCCGTCACAATCCGCAGCGTCTTTGTGCGAAACATCTGCACGGCCGGATGCTTCCCATGTCCTCCCCAGAACACTCTGGGAAATAAGGATAACAGGGTCGCTTTCGACACCGCTTTCACCAGACACACATCCAGCACTCCATCGTCGCAGATCGCCTGCGGCACAATCTGCATCCCCGCCCCGTAAAACCCACCATTCCCGGTTGCGACCAGCAAAATAGGGCCTTCAAAACGTCCAAAATCGCCTTCCAATCGCACCGTCGGACACCGGTACGTCCGAAGCGTCTTCAAAACGGCCAGCACATAGAATCTGGCTCCTCTGTCATAGGTCCATCGGGCGACAACCGAATCAAACCCCAATGTCGCCACCGTCCCAAAATACCGATCTCCAATCCGTCCCAGATCGATTTGCCGATCCACCCCATCCATCAACACAGCCGAAGCAGACTCGACATCGCCGGGAATGCCCAGCACCCGTGCCAAATCGTTTCCCCGCCCAGAAGGCACAATCCCCAGCACGGCATCCGAACCCACCAGCCCGTTTACAACCTCGTGCACCGTACCGTCTCCTCCACACACAGCCACCTGCCGGATGCCTTCCGCCACCGCCTGCCTGGCCAACCGCGTTCCGTCTCCGGGTCCGGTTGTAAACACAGGCTCTGCCGTCACACCACGCTTGGCCAAAAACCGAACCACCGATTCTGCAAGCCTCTTCCCCCTACTCTTTCCCGAAACCGGGTTGACAATCACAATCCAATCCATAAGGTCCACATGAATAAAGAAAAGGCGGATACAATCCGCCCCTTACTTCCCTACTGATATCCGATCCACCAGAGGTTCTCCCAACCCCTTACCACTCGTCCTCCGTCTTCACCTTCCCCTTCACTAGCCAGCTCACAATTTTGGGATGGATCAAATGCAGCCAGGGCAAAAATCGCAGTTTAAACGGAATGATCAACTCCCGTTTACGCTTTGCCATTGCCTTCAAAATCGCGCGGCTACAATCTTCCAGAGAAATCGACTCCTTGCTGTGCCGCTTCGACGTCTCCCCCAGCCGGTCGCCGTCTTTCCCATACGCGTTTTGCCTTAACTTCGTGCCCCGCAACCAGTGCGGCAACACCGTCAACACATCCACACCACTGCCATCCAGTTCGATCCGCAAAGCCTCAAAAAACCCCTGCACCGCGTGTTTGGATGCCACATACCCTGTATGCAGCGGCACCCCGATCTTGCCCTGGATCGAAGAAATCGCCACCACCATTCCCTGTCGTTGCTTCAAATGCGGCAATACATAGTGCACACAGTGAACCGTTCCGAGATAATTCGTCTCCATCAACTTTCGGAAAATGGACACATCCTCCACATCCTCAAACCGCGCCCACATACTCGCCCCGGCATTCGACACCAGATAATCCACTCCGCCAAATTCCGAAACCGTTTGTACTACCAGCCGTTCACAGTCTGCCGGCTGCGTCACATCTCCCACCACGACCAGACAGCGAGCCCCCTGTTTTTGACACCGTGCCTCTGTTTCTCGCAGCCCATCCTCATTCCGGGCAAACAGCGCCAGATTGGCTCCCCGCCTGGCAAACGCCTCGGCAAGCACGGCCCCGAGCCCCGAAGAAGCCCCGGTTAAAATCACCGTCTTCGTTTCAAACATCGGGATCAGGTATCATAAAAAACTCCATTCCGAACCCCAAACACATTCTTCGGGTCCATTGCCACCTTCGACTGGCGCAGCACGTCCATACTTTTCTCGGACTGTATCTGGGGCAAAAAATGCTGCCGAATCTTGCCGATCCCGTGGTGGTGCGACAAAGACCCCCCGTGGTCCAGAATCACCTGGCGCAACCGTTGTTCGATCGCGTGAAACACCTCATCGGGTTTGTCCAGCCCCTTCCCGGCAAATCCCATTGTAAAATAAATGCAGACCCCCGTGTGATAGGTCTGCGTGACCCGATAAGACAGATACGGTTTCCCGGCCACCTGAGCTTGTTCGCACTGCTTGGCCAATTCTTGTTCCACAGATTTACAAACGATCAAGATTCGATCCCACGACACCGACGTCTCAAATGTTTCCCCAAGGATGCGAAACTGGTTGAAAAAGTCCCGAATATAGGCAATCCCAAAGGTCAGCATATACCCCCGTTTCCCATTGGTCGCTCCCCCGCTGATCCCGCCGAACTTCCTGGCCAATCCGAAAATCGTCTTCTTTTGAAAACGTACTTCTGCCCGAGAACCTTCCATCACAATCGTGCTGGCCACCATTTGTTCCGGATCGAACCCTTTCACATGCAGCAAAAAAAACTTCTGGACCTTCTGAAGGAGCGCCTTCATACCACTTGCAGCCGGCTTTAAGGCCTGACCAAAGCGAAACTCAATGTTATTCACCAACCGGATACTCGCCGGCAGAATATTTGTCTGGCGCAGGGCCTTCAAAAAATCTACGCCGTGCTCAAAAGTCGGAAAGACCAGTGAGCCATATTTTTGCACCTCCGGTTTCCGATGAATTTTAATCGTGGCCTTGGTGATGATCCCAAAATTTCCCTCACTCCCAAACAAAAACCCCCGGGGTTGTACACCGGTAGAGTTTCTCGGCGTCACCTGCTTGGTTTCTAGCTTCCCCGTAGGCGTCACCAGGGTCGCCTCCAGCACAATGTCTTCAATATTGCCATACTTATTTTTTTTCATCCCACTGGCATTGGTCGAAATCCACCCGCCCAGCGTCGAAAACTCAATGCTGTCCGGATCGTGCCCCGACGTATACCCCTGTTCACGCAGTGCATTTTCCAACTGTTTGCCCGAAATCCCCGCCTCCACAACTGCCAGAAAATTCTCCTGATCGAGCAACACAATCCGGTCCATCCCCCGCATATTCACCGACACCACCATGCGCTGTTCTTCTGTCGGAATGGCCAGGGCCCCGCTCACATTTGTCCCCCCACCGTAGGGAATCAAACACACATCATGCTCATGGGCCAGTTCAATAATCCCTTGCACATCCGCCTCTTCCTGCGGATAAAAAACCAGATCCACCACCCGGGGCAGCGAATCTCCATATAACACCCGATAGATTTCGTCCACACTCAATTGGCCGTGGCTGTGAACCAACCGCTCCTTGTCGTCCACCGAATACCGATCTTCTTCAAAGCGCGATTTCACCGCCTCCATAAACGACGCATTCAAATGGGGTGCCGAGACCGCAATATCCTTATTCTCCACCCCCAGATCTTCTTCGCGAATCGTCACACCCAACATCTCCTCCACGAACGGAAGAAAATAGGGCATGCTGTACCCACAAATCTGATACCGGTTTCCGGTTACCCGCACACGATCGGGACCATCAAACTCAAACCGCGTATCCGTATACCCCCACTTATGCCCATACTGTTCCCCCTCGGACGAATCATAATACGTATCCGACTCCGCATACACCCGCCGCACAGTCAACCCCAACACAACCATCACAAAAACAACCAACCCAACTTCAACCATTATCAAACACCTCCAGCATTTTCTGAACCAAAAACAATCAACCCACTCACGCTTACAAATCACCACAGCGGGCCAAGTGGAGTGGATCTGCGGCCTTCTGCGATCCCGCCTCTACCCCCGCGGCTCCGGATTCAACAGGGTTGCAATCTGCACGGCCTGAAAAAAAGCCGCCGCCTCGGCCTGAATCCGCAGCGACCCACGTTTGGGCAACAGCGTTGTTTCGCCCAGCATCGGAGGGGAAACCACGGCCTCAATCACACCCGGATTGATATCCAAATTCCCCTTCGGACACTTCGGCCAGATCGAATGACTCCCGCGAAACGCCACCGGAACGATCACAATATCCTGGGGCAGTTTGGCAAATAATACATGCTGCAATGGAAACAACTGAACGTCAAATGACGCGGTCGTTCCCGTCGGATAAATGATCCCGGGACGCGTTTCCATCGCATCCAGCATCCGCGGAATGGAATGCACCTGACCGTCCAGACTTTCGCGGGTCACATATCCGTCCACCGCTTCAAACATCCGATCGCACGTATCGGGGTGCACGCCGCCAAAAAGACTCATCTCCTTCGAGCCAATTTTAAAACTCATCGCGCGGAACAAACCCGAGCGGGCAAGCGTCACAAAAGGAATGGGCTTCCCCCACCCCATGGCCTCCAAAAACTCGGGCGATTGAAACACGGAAAACGAAACCAGGTGTTCCACCATACTCTGATGCGTCGGCAAAATCAGCACCTTGTGCCGACCGCTTCCCAAATCCAGATCCCGCGCAATCGAGTGAAACATCGGATCGATCCGGACCTGCATCTGAATCCCAAAAATCTGCATCGTCTTTTCAGACCACACCCGCCACATCTGCCAGGCCCGTTCCCACCGCTGTTCGGGCGCCAAATCCGATTGATACACCCGATATCGCTTCCGACCCACTTTCCAGCACGCCCTTGCCCACCGCACAAACCGAAGCTTTCGTCGCGTCGACGAAATATCTTCCCGCTTACCCACATGGGGATAGTCCAAAAATCGTCCTTGGACCGTTCCGGCCAATAAAGGAGGAAGGACCTGTTTTTTTTCAGATTCACCCCAAAGCCGGTTCACCCGATCCACAATCCCGGCGGTCAAATCGATCATATCCCGAGTCAGATAGCTATAGGCCTGTCCATACCAGTAATTTTGGGGTCGCAACTTGGTCGGATCTTCTTGATGGGCCTGGAAAAACTCGACCAGCATACTGCGTAGAAGATCCAGATCCTGTTGCAGATCTGCCTGTTCTATTTGCCCGGCTTCCCGCAATCGATACAACGCCAGATCTGCATCCACGATCACCTTCCAGACCGACGATCCGAACCAGGCAAAATTGGTCAAATAATTGAACCGGGTCGACAGCAACCCGCCCGCAGCAATCAAATCCAGGGTGCGTTGCGCCACCTCCTGCAACAAGACCCGCAGCGTTCCAGACACCGATTTACCGTCCAGATCGTACTCATATTGTTCTTCCCACCTCGGATCATCGGACAGGGCCACCGTAGACAGCGCCTCGGCCACGGCCTGGGCATGGGAAAGCGGCACATGGGTGAGCTTGACCTCTTCCAAAGACGCTTCGCCTGCATCGGGCGAAAACAATTCTCCCTTGGCCAGTGCCTCCAGGTAGAGCGTTTGATACAACTGCAAAAATTCCTGCGCCGTGCCCGCTTTCCGCTGGATAAACTGGTCCTTCACCTGCAAATAAATCCGATTCCCTTCGTGGTAAGGACCCATCATTGCTGCAAACGGATCGTGGGCCTCCCGAAGGCGCTTATCCCGCACCTTGGGCACACCCTGGAAAATTGCATCCACAAGACGCACCCGATGTTCCAGCGCCTCCAAGTCAGAAAACCCCGATTCGCTGCTCCCAGGCCAGGTCAGCAATTCGGGGGTCCAATCGTCGAAATAGCCTTCTTGCCGACTCACACCGATCAATTCCTGGACCGACCGGTCATAAATTGCCAGCATCTGGTCCAGGTCTTCTAGCAGCGCCCGGTGGAGGGGCACCGTTTCGGCAGGGCGACGGGCCATAAGTGATTCCACGGATCATCCATAAAGAGACCTATCGGTTCTCTTTGGAAGCTTCACCTGTTTTTAAGACATGCCGTTTAAGCCCCGGAATATGAATCTTCTGCATATAATCCGGCCAGTGAATTCGAGACACATCGCAGTTAAATATTTCACGTTCTTGAGGATCCATCTCTGCCTGAAGTTTGTGAATATTTTCCATCTGAAATTCACAGTCAAGATTCGTATACGGACTGTAAATTTCACACAACGATAGCGCATTGTCCAGCATCGCGTCCAGAAGCGATATACGGCGTTTAAAACGCGACGACCAGAGTAGTGGCACACGGTCCATCAACCAGAGCATGGCCTTGAGGGGCAATTGTTGGCGATATCGACACCGGCGCAAATATTGTTTTAACGGCCGATATTTCCACGGCAAGACCGGAATGGGTTTCCCGTTTCGGTCGCGAAAGGGATGTTGGATAAAGTACTCGCGCACCAGATCCACAAGTTCGCGCACCAAAATCGGATTGTGAGAACCTGTGGTTACATGATAAACCTGAACATCCTTGCTCTGCCTCACCTTTGGCAGGACCGATAAAATCACATTGGTCACATAATCCACTGGAATAATATCCAGAATGGCGTCCGGATTTGCTGGAAAATCTGGCAACCGACCTTTGCCATAATGGGCAATCAACGGATCTGCCACCTTCAAGCCATCGATCCATCCGGGTTCCGGATCGGACAAACTACTTTCAATAATGGAGGGGCGCACAATTGCCGTTGGCAAATCACCTCGCATCTTCACAATGATCTGCTCTCCCATCGCCTTGGTCATTGTATACCCGTCAAGCCAGCCCAACTCCTGACCCCGCACCTGACCCCGTTCCACCAGTTGTTCGCGTTTCCACCGCTGTCGCAAAGCCTCTACCTGGTGCACCCGTCGATGCTCCGTTACCCGCTTGCCGCGATCCTGTCGGTCGAGCATGCGAACAAACTGTGCCTGCAACTCGGGTTGGTGAGAAGCCAACTCGACCTCTTTCGAGAACTTCTGAATCGACGCAATCTCCGACTCCAGGCCATAAGCCGGTACACGACCATTGGATATTTTTTGTGCGACCGTTTGATCGGGCTGCCAGACCTCTTCAGAAATCCTTCCGGTCCGCTGGCCATTTACATAGGCCGTGGACACATGGACAAGAACCGCACTCTGACACGCTCGGGCAAATTCCACAATTCTTTTCGGCCCCAGCGTATTCTGCTCCAACGCCAGGTCCAACGGTTCGTCAAACACCACCGCGGCTGCACAACTGATGACAATATCCACTTCCTGTGCCATCTGCTCATACAACAAAGGCGCAATGCCCAACCGTTCGAGGGTCAAATCAAAAGAAACAGCCACCAACTTTTCCTGCACCATCCGATCAAACCGACCTCCCAGATCAGACCGCAACTGGTCAAAGACACTGGAGGGGATGACCTCTCGACACAAGCGCTGCTCGGCAGTAATCTGCACACCGTTGGATCGGTTTTTGGGACGGATCAACATATAGATCCGTTTCAAGTCGGGCGCATGACGCAGCAGTTTTTCCACAACGGCCTTGCCGACAAACCCGGTCGCTCCGGTAACAAACAAGACCTTCTCTTTTAGAAATTCGGGGATAGTATGCATAGATCAAAATTCACTGAAATGACGATGGAGTGAGGATCCCAACTCGAACCTTAAAAACAGGTCGGTTGTGAAATCCAACCGGCCGTAACCATACGCCTAAATTAAAAGCCCACGTCTTGATTCTGTCAACCCCTTTCTTCGGGATAAATCAAAGCCCTGGATCTGTCTAAAAATGAGGTTGACAAAAATTTCGATAAACCCTATCTTCTTCATCTTCAGCCTGATAGGCTAAATTGCAGTGTCGGCATGCTCCTGCAGATGCCGACCTCCTTATTTTATCTGGTAGAAACTTCAATGGAACGCACCCTCCTGATCATTAAACCCGATGCGGTTGCCCAAAATGGGATTGGCAAAATCATCAAACGCCTGGAAGGAAAAGGCTTTAAAGTCATTGAACTTCAAAAAATACACCTCACCCGGACCCAGGCCACCGAATTTTACGTCGTTCACAAGGAACGCCCCTTCTACAACGACTTGCTCGATTTTATGACTTCCGGACCGGCCGTACCAATGGTGCTCGAACGGGAAAATGCCGTGGCCTATCTGCGCGAGGTCATCGGCAGCACCAATCCCGAAGAAGCCGAAGTGGGCACAATCCGCAAAGATTTCGGATCCGACATCCAAAACAATGCCGTACACGCTTCGGATTCTCCCGAAAACGGTCGAAATGAGGTCGCCTTCTTTTTTGGCGAAAAAGCCCTCTCCTAAACACATGCCCCCGCGTTCCGGGTTTTTTAGAACCCGAAACCTGGAACGTCTTAAAGAGAGGCCAAGGAGTGGAGACGTATGCACATCGATATTCGCGACTTGCAGGAAGGGGAAAACGAGTTTACCTTTGAAGAATCTCCCGAAGCTCTGCACATCCACGACGAAACCCTGCACTTCGTCCTGCCGATCAAGACCCGATTGTCGCTCTACAAACTGGGTGCCTCCATCACTGTCAAAGGAGAAACCGTCTTCCATCTCCGGCATGAGTGTGTGCGTTGCTTGCAACCCTTTGAAGTCAAAGAGGCCATCCCGCTTCACTTTGTATTGCAACAAGGACGCCCGGAAGACCTGGAAGACGATAGCGACGAAATCCTCATCTGGTTGGACAACAAGGCCGAACAGCTCGACCTGGGCACCGAAATCAAGGATTATATCTTATTGGAAATCCCCGTCAAACCGATCTGCAAAGAATCCTGCGCCGGGTTGTGTGCCCAATGCGGCGAAAATCTAAATGTCCAGCAGTGTGACTGCACAAACGAGAAAATCGACCCCCGTTGGGAGGCCTTGCGGGCACTCAAAGATACGTAAAAATTAGATCTGCATAAAATAATAACGTTTTGTCATTCGTTCTAGATCACAGTTTAAGGAGAGTACTAATGGCCAATCCCAAACGTAGAAGTTCCAATTCGCGTACCGGCAAGCGCCGTACCCATTGGAAATTGAAAACGCCCAGCAGTATCGAATGCCCGCAGTGCGGTCAGCACAAGCTGGCCCACCGGATCTGCGGCAACTGTGGATATTACAACGGTCGGGAAGTTGTCGAAACCGAAGGCATTTAACTGCCCTCACACAAAGCGCATATGGCCTGAACCTTTCCCGGGCAATGCGCTTTGTTTAAATGGTGCCGATCCAATATGAAAAAACCTTTCTCTGCAGCTATTACAGGCATTTCCCACTACCTGCCGGAACAGCGTTTGACAAATGCCGACCTGGAAAAAATGGTCGAGACCAACGACGAGTGGATCCGATCCCGAACCGGAATTGCAGAACGCCGCATTCTGGAAGACGGAAAAGGGACCTCCTACCTGGTCAACAAGGCCATGGATATCCTTTTGGAACAAAAAAGTCTGGACCCCAAAGACATCGATTTGATCATCGTGGCAACTATCACGCCCGATATGATCTTTCCCGCCACAGCCTGTCTGGTGCAAGAATACCTGGGTGCCAAAAACGCCTGGGCCTTCGACCTTTCGGCCGCCTGCTGCGGGTTTTTATATGCCCTCGTGGTCGGAGCTCAGTTTGTCGAAACCGGTGCCCACAAAAAAGTGGCGGTCATCGGTGCCGACAAAATGAGCAGCGTCGTGGACTATACCGATCGCGAAACGTGTATCCTGTTTGGAGACGGGGCCGGCGCTGTCTTGCTCGAGCCTGCCGAAGAAAACATGGGCCTCCACGATTTTATCCTCCACGCCGATGGATCGGGCAAGAAACACCTCAACCAACTGGGCGGCGGCAGCCTGCACCCGGCCACCCATGAAACGGTCGACCAGAAATTGCACTACATTCGCCAGCAAGGACGCGAAGTCTTCCGGTTTGCCGTACCCAGCATGGCCGAGGTCTCTGCCCAGATTCTGGAACGCAACGGGCTGGTAGGCAAAGACATCGACCTTTTTGTGCCCCACCAGGCCAACAAACGCATTATCGACGGCACCCTCAAACGCTTAAACCTGCCCGAAGAGCGGGCTGCCATCAACATCGACAGATATGCCAACACGGCAGCCGGAACCATTCCCATTGCCCTTTCCGAAGCCGTCGAACAAGGCCGGGTCAAGCGGGGAGATACCATCCTTTTGGCCAGTGCCGGTGCCGGCTATACCTGGGGCAGTGCCCTGTTGACCTGGGCATATTAAAAATTCCCGGAAAAAGAACTCGAAACCCGGAACTCAGAATTTGTAACGGTTACCATAGTCTTTAGCTTTCCTCTTTCCCGGACAGGGCGCCCAATACGTGGGCATGGGCAACGATCTCTACGACAGGGCCCGTTCTGTATTCGATCTGGCCGACCAGATTCTGGGTCCCGAAATCCGATCTTGCTGCTTCAATGGACCGGAAAAATCTCTGAAACAAACGGCCACAACCCAACCGGCCATCTTTACACACAGCATGGCGGCCCTGGAAATACTGAAAACCAGAGGCTTACAAGCCGATTTTGTTGCCGGCCACAGCGTGGGTGAATTGGCCGCCCTGGTCGCAGCTGGGGTGATGTCCCTCGAAGATGGATTTCAATTCGTACGTACCCGCAGTCAGGCCATGCAGTCGGCCGCCGAAGCCCAGGCAGGCACCATGGCCGCGCTATTTTGGGCATGGACGACGAGGCAGTGGTGAAGCTTTGCGATGCCGTGCAAGGCCTGGTCTCGCCTGCCAATTTTAACTGCCCCGGCCAGGTCGTGATCTCCGGAGAAATTGAGGCCGTTCAAAAAGCCATCGAAGAAGCCAAAAACAGGGGCGTCAAACGGGCCATCGAACTCTCGGTCGGCGGGGCCTTCCATTCTGCCCTGATGCAACCGGCAGTCGAAACCCTTGCCAAAATCCTGGAAACAATCGAATTTTCAGAAGCACAGATCCCGGTCGTCCCCAATGTCACGGCCGAACCCACGCGAGATCCAGTCCAACTGAAACAATTGCTGGTCCAACAAGTCATATCTCCGGTTCGCTGGACTGCATCCATGCAACACCTGATTGCTAAAGGCCTGGATCAAGCCCTAGAAATAGGACCCGGCCATACCCTTCAAGGCTTGATGCGCCGAATCGACCGCAAGCTGGCCATCTCGGGGGCCGGTACCCTCGAAGCCATCGAAAGTCTATGACCCGTCTTAAAGGCAAAACCGCCCTCGTCACCGGAGGATCCAGAGGCATTGGCGAAGCCATCGCCCTTCGCCTGGCATCCGAAGGTGCCGATGTGGCTGTTTGCGCCTCCAAAAGCCTTGCGTCCGCCCAGTCGGTTGCCCAAAAAGTCGAAGCCCAGGGCAGGAAATCCCTTGCTCTTCAGGCCGATGTATCGGTGGCCAAAGACGTCGATACGCTGATCGCCCAGGTCCTCGATGCCTGGGGCAGCCTCGATATCCTGGTCAACAATGCCGGCATTACCCGGGATGGCCTCCTGATGCGTCTCAAAGAATCCGACTGGGACGCCGTACTGGACGTGAACCTCAAAGGTGCCTATCTTTGTGTCAAAGCTGCCTCCAGGGCCATGATGAAAGCCCGCTCTGGACGCATCGTAAACATCTCCTCGGTGGTGGGTTTGATAGGAAATGCCGGACAGATCAATTATTCTGCCTCCAAATCCGGCCTGATCGGACTCACCAAATCCATCGCCCGAGAACTGGCAGGACGGGGCATCACGGCCAATGCAGTTGCCCCGGGGTTCATCCCCACCGAAATGACGGCGGCATTGTCCGAAGAAATTCAGCAGGACCTCATCCGACAAATCCCGCTAGGAAAACTGGGCAGTGCCGAAGATATTGCCGCAGCCGTTGCATTCCTGGCCTCCGATGATGCCGCCTATATCACCGGACAGGTTCTGGTCGTTGACGGCGGCATGGTTATGTAAATACGCTGAAATCATACGAACTTTGATAAACGCAACGCTTCAGGTTTATGCGAACAAGAATAATATCCCATAACGTTTGACCCTATGTGGAGGAGAATGCATCATGGCAGATGATACGCAACAAAAAGTAACCGATCTCATCGTAGACCAGCTTGGTGTGGATGCCGACAGCGTTTCTCCGGATGCCCACTTCATCGACGACCTGGGTGCCGATTCGCTCGACACCGTTGAACTGGTGATGGCCTTCGAAGAAGAATTCGACGTCGAAATCCCGGATGAAGATGCCGAAAAACTTGAAACGGTCAGCGACGCCATCGAATATTTGAACAAACGCCTGAGTGAATAATCAGAACGGTTCGGGTTCCAAAGGAGGTCGCTGGTGGACAGAAAAAGGAGAGTGGTGGTCACCGGTCTGGGGACGCTAGCGCCCAATGGTTCGACCACAGAGGCCTTTTGGAATGCTCTTCTAAAAGGCCAAAGCGGAATCGGCCCCATCACACGGTTTGACACCACTGATTTTCGGGTACATTTTGCCGGGGAAGTGAAAGACTTCGACCCAGAACAATACGGCATAAGCCGAAAAGATGTGCGCCGAAACGACCTGTTCACGCAATACGGCGTTGCCAGTGCCGTCATGGCCACGGAAGATGCCAAATTGGATCCCGACACTGTGGATCCCGAACGGATTGGTGTCATCTTCGGCTCCGGGATCGGCGGCATCGGAACCTTCGAGATCCAGCACACCAACTACACCAATGGCGGACCTCGCAAAATCAGTCCGCTGTTTGTCCCGATGATGATTGCCGACATGGCCGCCGGACAGATCTCCATTCGGATCGGCGCCAAAGGTCCCAACTACGCCATCGTTACAGCCTGCGCTTCGGCCACCCACGCCATTGGGAATGCCTGCCGGGAAATTTGGGACAACGAAGCCGACCTGATGGTGACCGGGGGCGCCGAAGCTGCCATCACCCCGATGTCTGTGGGCGGATTCGCTTCGGCCAAGGCCTTGTCCTATCGCAACGACGAACCCCTCCGTGCAAGTCGTCCCTTCGATGCCGAACGCGATGGCTTTGTGTTGGGCGAAGGGGGGGGCACCCTCATCCTCGAAGAACTCGACCATGCCAGAGCGCGTGGCGCACATATCTATGCCGAAATTGTCGGCACCGGATATACCGGAGATGCCTACCACATCACCAGTATGGCCCCCGGCGGGGAAGGCGGTGCCCGGGCGATGCAGCGGGCATTGAAGCAGGCCAACCTCCAGCCCGAAGACGTCGATTATATCAATGCCCACGGCACATCCACCCTTATTGGAGATCGTGGAGAAACGGCCGCCATCAAATCTGTCTTTCAAGACCACGCCTACAAATTGGCCATCAGTTCCACCAAGTCCATGACCGGCCACCTCCTGGGCGCATCCGGGGCCATCGAAACCATTGCCACCATTTTGGCGATTCAACACGGCATAGTTCCCCCCACCGTCAACTACGAAAACCCCGACCCCGATTGCGACCTGGACTATGTGCCCAACGAAGCCCGTGAGATGTCCATTGAGATTGCCATGAACAACTCCTTCGGGTTCGGCGGTCACAACGCCGTTGTTGCAATCCGAAAATACAGAGACTAGACGACCGATCTGCCTGCTCCAAGAGGAGGACCGCCATCGCCCTTGCCAGCCTCATTCAAACCCTCAGAAGATGGGTTGTCTCGGTCAGCAACAAAGCCCGTCCCCTGGAAGAACTTCAAGAAAAGCTCAAATACAGCTTCTCCAATATCGACCTGCTCGTCCAGGCTCTCAAACACCGTTCCTATGTCTACATCAACGAGGAAAACAGCATTGCCTCAAACGAACGGTTGGAATTTCTGGGAGATGCCGTTTTAGACCTGGTGGTCACCGAGCACCTCTACCGGAGATTTTAAAACAAACGGGAAGGCGACCTCACCCAAATCAAATCCCTCCTGGTCAGCAAAGTCATCCTGGCCGAAAAAGGCCGGGCGATTGGCCTGGGCGAATTCCTCTTCTTGAGCAAAGAAGAAAACCTGGCCGGGGGCCGCAACCGAACTTCCATCATTGGAGATGCCTTCGAAGCCCTCCTTGGTGCCATCTATCTGGACGGTGGTCTGGAATCAGTCGATGCCTTTGTGACACACGTCCTCCTGAAAGACATAGACGAAATTCTTTCCAACGGCAACTACCTCAATTTTAAAAGCGTCCTTCTGGAACATACCCAGGGCGAAGGACAGGGCCACCCCCGCTATTTGCCCCGATCCGAAGAAGGCCCCGACCACCGCAAAATCTTCTCCGTTGAAGTCCTCATTGGAGGTAACAAAATGGGTACCGGGCAGGGACGTAGCAAAAAAGAAGCCCAGCAAATGGCCGCCAAAGACGCGCTCCAAAACCTGGGCATTCAAGAGATTCAATAAAAAGTGAAACACGCCCCATATCCCTGGCGTTTCCTGAACACCCAATTCGGAAACGCCTTTTTTAATATGGCCGCAGACGAAGCCGTGGTCCGATCCGTCGAAAAAGGCGATTCCTCACCCACCTTCCGCGTCTACGGCTGGAAGCCCCCCGCCGTCTCGTTTGGATATGCCCAACGCGTCCGCCGCGAAATCGACCCCCAGGCGTGCCAGGACAAAGGCATCGACATCGTACGTCGCCCCACAGGTGGCCGTGCCGTACTCCACTGGAACGAACTGACCTACAGCGTGCTCTGCCGAGCCGACGATCCCTTACTGGGCGGCACCATTCAGGAAGCCTATCGAAAAATCAGCACCTGCCTGGTCGCCGGCATCCAACACCTGGGCATCGATGCCCAATTCGAACCCCGCCGCCAGACCATCCCTTCGCCCCGGGGCAAAGACCTCACCCTCCCTTGTTTCTCCAGCACCGCCCAATACGAAATCATCCTCAACGGCCGCAAACTCCTCGGCAGCGCCCAAAAACGCTTCGGTCCCATGCTGCTCCAACACGGCTCCCTCCTCCTGGGCCCCGAACACAAGCAAATCGTCGACCTCATCCCCGCCAAAAAAGAAACTCTAAAAACCCGCTTCCGCACCGAACTGGAAACCCACACCACCTCCCTCTACGAAGTCCTGAACCGCCCCGTCTCCTTTAAAGAAATCGCCACCGCCTTACGCCGAGGCCTCTTAGAAACCCTCCACATCACCCTGATGGACGCCCCCTTATCCAAAGCAGAGACAGAATCGGCAGAACGCCTGGTCGCCGAAAAATACAGCACCGACACCTGGACCTTTCAAACCTAACCTCCCATCGTAAAAACCCCCATGTCAACCTCAATCCTCCAATGGACTATCCACCCCCTCACCCAAGCCCCCAAACCCAAATCTGCCCTCTTAATCCTCATCATCCTCACCCTCAACTTCTCCGTCGCCCTCAGCTTCCAAAGCCTCCCCTGGGGCCTGCTCACACTCGCCCTGCTCACCGACGCTATGTCCCGCTATTTTCTGCC